>CAZLKW010000006.1:0-5557 GCA_964560215.1 uncultured Sediminibacterium sp.
GCTTCTCTAAAACCAATTTGAGTATAATCAAAAGAAGCATAGCCTCTGGTACCACTCTTTAATTTGTCATAGAAATCAAATACAATCTCCGTTAATGGCATTTCAAAAATCAACTCAACACGAGTAGGCGTTAAATAACTTTGGTTTATAAGCATCCCTCTTTTGCCCAAGCATAAAGTAATGATGTTCCCGATATAGTCAGGGGTCGTAATAATTTGTGCTCTAATAAAAGGCTCTTCTATGTAATCAATTTTAACAGGATCAGGCATCTCTGTAGGATTGTTTACAATGATTTTTTCCTTTCTAGTGGTGTAGGCAATAAAACTTACGTTGGGAACCGTCGTAATCACAGTTTGATTAAATTCACGTTCCAAACGCTCCTGAATAATTTCCATATGCAATAAACCAAGGAATCCGCAACGGAATCCAAAACCTAAAGCTTGAGATGTTTCCAGTTCAAAAGTCAGTGAAGCATCGTTTAATTGTAATTTGTCCATACAATCACGTAACTCCTCAAACTCATCTGTATTAACAGGATAAATACCCGCAAATACCATGGGCTTCACTTCCTCAAATCCATTGATCATTTCACCTGGATTGTTCGCAAGTGTGATGGTATCACCCACTTTAACTTCTTTTGCATTTTTAATACCAGTAATGATATAACCCACATCCCCTGCTCTAACTTCGGCTTTTGGAGTCATAGCTAATTTTAATACCCCAACTTCATCTGCTATATAATCTCTACCGGATGCTACAAACTGTATTTTATCATTTTTCCTTAAAACACCATTCATGATACGATAGTAAACGATAATGCCTCTAAAACTATTAAATACACTATCAAATATCAAAGCTTGTAATGGTGCTTCTGGATCTCCAACAGGTGCTGGAATACGTTCACATACAGCTTGCAATATCTCCTCAATACCAATACCACTTCTACCACTCGCTAATAAAATATCTTCCTGCTTACAACCAATTAAATCAATAATCTGATCCGTTACTTCTGGTATTTTAGCACCATCCATATCAATTTTATTGATCACCGGAATGATTTCCAAATTGTTATCTAATGCTAAATATAAATTTGAAATTGTTTGTGCTTGAATACCTTGAGAAGCGTCTACTAATAAAAGAGCGCCTTCGCATGCAGCCAAAGCTCGGCTAACTTCATAACTGAAGTCAACGTGTCCTGGTGTATCAATTAAATTTAAAGTATAGGTTTCTCCTTTATGGATGTAGTTGATCTGAATTGCATGACTCTTAATCGTAATTCCTTTCTCTCTTTCTAAATCCATATCATCCAATACCTGGTTCATCATCTCACGTTCTGTAATGGTCTTGGTGTGTTCTAATAAACGATCTGCCAAGGTACTTTTACCGTGATCAATATGGGCGATGATACAAAAATTTCTTATGTGCTTCATGTAATAATTAAGTTCTTTTAAATTCTATTTTAATGCATTGATAATTGCAGCAAATTCAGTTGCAATTAATGATGCACCACCAACTAATCCACCATCAACATCTGGTTGTGAGAAAATTTCTTTTGCATTAGCTGCTTTTACGCTGCCGCCGTATAAGATTGAAATTTGATCAGCAATAGATTGTCCATATTTTGTTGCAAATACAGATCTTATATAGGCATGAATTTCTTGTGCTTGATCACTTGATGCTGTTTTACCAGTTCCAATAGCCCAAATTGGCTCATATGCTATTACAACTTTCACTATTTGTTCTGCTGATAAATGAAATAAAGAGTTTTTTAATTGCGCTTCAACAAAACTATTTTGAGTGCCCGCCTCTCTTATATCTAATGGTTCACCACAACAAAAAATAGGGGTACTACCATTTGCTAAAACGGCATCCGTTTTTTCAGCTAATAAGGCATCAGATTCTGCAAAATATTCACGTCTTTCTGAATGACCTAAAACAATATGATTCACTCCAACAGATGAATACATAGGTGCTGAAATTTCACCAGTGTATGCGCCATTTGATTTTTGATGACAGTTTTGAGCAGCAACAAAAACATTTTGTTTACCAGTTAATTTCTTAACGGCTAATGGAATATAGATAGCTGGGACAGCAAAAATTGCAGCTTGATTTGAATTTAATGAATGTTCAGTTTCCAATAATTGATCTAGTAAAGTTTCAGCTTCATTATAGGTTAAATTCATTTTCCAGTTTGCTGCTGCTATTTGTTTTCTCATAGTATGTATTTTGGAGGCTCAAAGGTAACTAAAAAATAGCGCTATTCCATATGAAACAAGGCATTTAAGACCTTCTTTTCCCCATCCATTAAGTTGAATCCTTTCATTTTTTTCCAATTTTGAATATCTTCCAATGCTTTATCCAATTGGTAGCCTCTAGTGATCCCCCAACAAAAATCAGGAATCAATTTTGGTAACAATCCATTCCCAAAAACATTGGCAGATACCCCGATATAGGAACCTGTATTGATGCTAGACTGAATAGCAAAACGAGTATAATCCCCTACCAACATCCCCATTTTATTACCAACTGTTTCCCATGTTTTGGAATGTTGATTCCATATTTGAATTGTACCAGCTGTATTCTTCACATTACTATTGCTTGTACCTGCACCTAAATTACACCAATGACCTATAATACTATCTCCTAGATAACCCTCATGGGCTTTATTGGAATAGCCTAAAATGATACTGTTTTTGAGCTCTCCTCCAATCGTACAATTGGGGCCAATACTAGTTGCTCCATAAATACTAGTATTCATTTTAACCACAGATTTTTCACCAATTACAAATGGACCACGTATTGCAGTTCCTTCCATTATTAACGCATTTTTACCGATATAGATGGGGCCCTCAGAAGCGTTTAATATGACGGAACTTAAAACTGCACCAGGTTCAATGAATATATTTTCTGGACAAATTAACCTTGAATAGGCATCGACTTCGGCTGATTTTT
This sequence comes from uncultured Sediminibacterium sp., assembly GCA_964560215.1. GTDB lineage: Bacteria > Bacteroidota > Bacteroidia > Chitinophagales > Chitinophagaceae > Sediminibacterium. The sequence goes on from CAZLKW010000006.1 coordinate 2,953, forward strand.
TATCCTTGCTTATTGTATTAAAATCCAACTTAATAAAAGCGGTATTTAGCTTTAGCAAATGCATCGCATCTTTAATGAAATTAGCTTCTATTGTCGTCTTTAAATTGGGGTCACCTAGTAATATTTTTCCAAGATCACGGTCGATTGTTTTTGATGCGATCCATTTACCATCTTTATCTATTAAATTCTCTCCGTTTTTCAGATTCAAGATGGCCTCTTTTATAGCTAAATTTGGTATGCAAGTTGGATTGATATAAACCACATATTCAGGTTGATTTAAAAAATCAGTACTATATAATTCTTGTAAATAATCAACTGTATAAACTTCAAAAGAGGTTTCCATTAATTGCTCCCAACGCTCCTGAATGGTAAAAATCCCTACCCTAATCTCCGACAAACTTCTTGTAAAACTAAAGGGGTAAAAATCTGCTCTGTAAGGGATATCAACTAGGACAAAATGCATAATGGACGATTTATCAACAAAAATACACTAATCTCAAAAGCAAATCTGATAAGTTCCTAACGCATGTTAATTTTATGCTTATTTTTGTAGTCTAATAATTAAAATATGCAACTAGGTTATTTCAATTACCCACTACCAACAAATGAGCCAGTTTTAAGCTATGCTCCAGGTTCACCAGAACGTAAATCTTTAAAAGAAGCATTGGCTTCCTTGAAGAAAAAAACATTGGACATTCCGATGTATATCAATGGTAAAGCTGTTCGTACCGGTAAAACAATGTCAATACATCCTCCACATGAGACTAAACACGTGTTAGGTCAGTTTCATATAGGCACTAAAGTTCATGTAGAAAAAGCAATTGAATCTGCCTTAAAAGTAAGAGAGGATTGGTCAAATATGACTTGGGAATCAAGAGCCCATATCTTTTTAAAAGCGGCAGATTTATTAGCTACCAAATATAGATTTGAAATGAATGCTTCGACTATGTTAGGTCAAAGTAAAAATGCATATCAAGCTGAAATTGATGCTGCTTGTGAGTTAATCGATTTCTTAAGATTTAATGTTCATTTCTTAAGTCAAATTTACCAACAACAACCCATCTCCTCTCCGGGAATGCATAATCGAATGGAATGGAGAGGTTTAGAAGGATTTGTTTTGGCAATTACACCATTCAATTTTACTGCCATTGGTGGAAACCTTCCAGCATCTGCAGCAATGTGTGGCAATGTAGTTGTTTGGAAACCAGCCAACACACAAATATATTCAGCACAATTATTTATGCGCATTTTAAAAGAAGCTGGATTACCAGATGGCGTTATCAATATTGTTTACACGGATGGCCCAACTGTGGGAGATATTTGTTTCAAACATCCTGATTTTGCAGGTGTCCATTTTACGGGTTCCACAGGCGTATTTAACCATATGTGGAAGCAAATTGGTGAAAACATCCCAAGATATAAATCTTACCCAAGAATTGTTGGTGAAACTGGTGGTAAAGACTTTGTAATGGTACATCCAAGTGCAGATGTGGATACAGTTGTAACTGCATTAGCTAGAGGTGCTTTTGAATACCAAGGTCAAAAATGTTCAGCTGCTTCAAGAGCATACATTCCTAGTAATTTAGCAGTGGCTGTTAAAGCGAAATTGGTTAAAGCTGTTCAATCAATGAAAGTTGGATCCGTAGAAGATTTTAGCAACTTTGTGAATGCAGTTATTGATGAAAAATCATTTAACAATATCTCAAAATACATAGCAGCAGTTAAAAAAGACAAACAGTCAAAAATACTTGTAGGGGGTAATTTGGATAAATCTAAAGGTTGGTTTGTGGAACCTACGGTTATTGATACAAAAAACGCTAAATCTCTTACCATGTGTGAGGAGATCTTTGGGCCAGTTTTAACGATCTATACTTACCCGGCTAATCAGTTTGAAAAAACCCTTAAGTTATTAGATAGTACTTCTAAATACGCATTAACCGGTTCAATTATTTCTCAAGATAGAGCATCTATTGAATTGGCTACTAATGTTTTACGTCATTCTGCAGGTAATTTTTATATTAATGATAAACCAACTGGAGCAGTGGTTGGACAACAACCATTTGGTGGTGCTAGAGGTTCAGGTACGAATGATAAAGCAGGTAGTGCGTTGAACTTATATCGTTGGTTAAGTGCTAGAACGATTAAGGAAACTTTTAACCCTCCTACTGATTATAAATATCCATTTTTAAACGAAGCATAAGGCCGTATTTTAGTCTTAAAATACTATATTTGCTACTCAAAAATAAAGGACTGTGGCGCAAAAATTTTCTAAAGAAACTTACCTGTATTGGTACGAATTGATGCAATTAATACGTCAATTTGAATCAAAATCAGAAGAAATGTATAAAATGGCGGGTAAAATCCGTGGCTTCTTCCACGTTTACAATGGTCAAGAAGCTATTGCAGCTGGATGTATGACTGCTACAAACCATGAAGACCCTTATATAACTGGTTACCGCGATCATGGTTTAGCACTTGCTAAAGGGATGAGTCCTAATGCAGCAATGGCTGAATTATATGGTAAGGCAACGGGTTGTTCAAAAGGAAAAGGTGGAAGTATGCACTTATTTGATAAAGCGAACAATTTTTATGGTGGACATGGCAT
>CAZLKW010000006.1:5567-48621 GCA_964560215.1 uncultured Sediminibacterium sp.
ACCCGCTCTTAGAGCGACACTAAAAGATGGCAGCAATACAGTTATTGATTTGACTGATTTTAGCTTTTGCAGAGCAATATCGTGGTTCAAAGAATGTTGTATTATGTTTCTTTGGAGATGGTGCAGCTAGACAAGGCATGTTGCATGAAGTATTTAACCTTGCGATGCTTTGGAAATTACCTGTAGTTTTTATTTGTGAAAACAATAATTACGCAATGGGTACTTCTATTGAGAGAACTTCTAATGTCATTGATATTTACAAATTAGCAGATGCCTATGATATGCCTTCTGATAAAGTAGATGGTATGACACCAGAATTAGTGCACGAAGGTGTTGCTAGAGCTGTAAAGCGTGCAAGAGATGGAGAAGGCCCTACTTTGTTAGAAATGAAGACCTACCGTTATAGAGGACATTCTGTTTCAGATCCTCAAAAATATAGAACTAAGGATGAGGTAGAGGAATACAAGGACCAAGATCCAATTTTAAAAGTTAGAAGAACAATTTTAGAAAATAACTTTGCTACAGAAGCTGCATTACAAGAAATTGACGAAAAAATCAATGGTATTGTTGAAGCATCTGTGAAATTTGCAGAAGAAAGCCCTTGGCCAGATGACAGCGAAGTATTGAAGGATGTTTATATTGATCAAAATTATCCATTTATAGTAGACTAATTATTTTAACCAACCCATATGAGCGAAGTACAACAAGAACAATCACCAGTTTCTATTAATAAGAAGAACCAACAACTAGTAATTTATTTGATAGTAGGTGGATTAATTGCCGCAGGAGCAATTTTTGGATATACAGAATATTATCAAAAACCATTAGAAGCAAAAGCAGCTGATGCAATGTATGTTGCAGAGAAATATTTTGCGAATGATTCATCTGAATTGGTATTGAATGGGGATGGTACAAGCAAAGGAATGTTATACATCATTGATCAATTTGATGGTACAAAAGCTGCAAATCTTGCTAAATATTATGCAGGAATGAGCTATTTCAGATTAAAGAACTATAACAAAGCTATTGAATACTTAAAAGACTTTTCTTCTGATGCAAAACAAGTTCAAGCAGTAGCTTATGGGTCTGTTGGTGACGCCTATTCTGAATTAAAGAAGAATGAAGAAGCGATAGAATTTTATAAGAAAGCTGGCACACATTTTCCAGAAGATGAAGCAATTTCCTCTGAATACTTATTCCGTGCTGGATATTTCTTAGAACTAAATGGCAAGAATGAAGAAGCTGTAGAAATCTATAAGCAAATCAAACAAAATTATCCAAAAACAGAAAAGGGCTTTAATATTGATAAGTACATCAATAGACTTCAAGTTCAACCTTAATCTATTTATAAGTTTAATAAAAAGGCATTCTTTAAATAAAGGGTGCCTTTTTATTTTATTGTAAACAATTTTGTATTTTTAATAAATGACAGTTCAACTATTTATCCCCTGCTTTATAGACCAACTTTATCCTCAAGTTGCTTTTAACACTGTTAAAGTGTTAGAAAAGGCAGGATGTGAAGTGAAATATAATACACAACAAACATGTTGTGGTCAACCAGCTTTTAATGCCGGATTTTGGGGTGAATCAAAAGATGTATGCACAAAATTTGTTCAAGACTTTGATGGAGCAGATTATATTGTTAGTCCAAGTGCAAGTTGTGCTGGATTTGTAAGAAATAATTATGGCAAACTTTTCGAAAACAATGCATATCAGAGTCCTGCTAAAAAAGTAGCATCTCAAATTATTGAGCTATCTGAATTTTTAGTAAAAGTTTTAAATATCACTGATCTTGGCGCTTCTTTTAATGGTATAGCAACTTATCATGATAGCTGTGCAGGTTTAAGAGAATGCAATATCAAAACAGAACCAAGAGCTTTATTAAGTAAAGTGCAAGGTTTAGAAATTGTTGAAATGAACGACAATGAAATATGTTGTGGATTTGGCGGCAGCTTCGCAGTTAAATATGATACAATCAGTGTGGCAATGGCTGATCAAAAAATTGATAACGCAATTGCCACAAATGCCGAATATATTATAAGTACTGATATGAGTTGTTTGATGCATTTAGATGGCAGAATCAATCACAATGGTCAAAAAATCAAGGTCATTCATTTAGCAGATGTACTTGCAAGTGGGTACTAACATCTTATAGATAGATTGCCCCTATTTTATAAAACTTTTCAAATTATTTCTTGTTATAAGAAATATAAATTAATTGCTATGGCATATTGGCTAATCAAATCTGAACCATTTAAATATTCCTGGGATCAGTTCACTAAAGATAAACGTACATTCTGGGATGGCGTAAGAAACTACGGTGCAAGAAACAATCTAAGAGCAATGAAAAAGGGTGATCTTGCATTCTGGTACCATAGTAATGAAGGGATGGAAATAGTAGGCATTGCTAAAGTGGTTAAAGAAGCATATCAAGATCCAACCACAGAGGAAACTGCATGGTTAGCAGTGGATTTTGCACCACATAAGAAATTAAAACATCCAGTTAAACTTGCCGATATTAAAGCGAATACCAATTTATCAAACATGGATTTAGTTAGATTAGGAAGACTCTCAGTTCAGACCGTTAAGGAAGATGAATGGATAGAAGTCATGAAAATGAGTGAAGGCAAATAACCCTCATTTAACTTTTCAAATTCTAAAGAAACAATTAATGGAAAAATGAATAGCCAATAAAAATGGCGATTACAACTCCAATTAAATCTGCAAATAAGCCTGCCCAAACTGCATATCTTATTTTTTTAATACCAACACTTCCAAAATACAAAGCGATGATATAAAAAGTGGTATCAGCAGAACCCTGAAAGATCGAAGCTAATTTTCCTACAAAGGAATCCGGTCCATGTGTTTGGAAGATATCTAGCATCATTCCCCTTGCCCCACTCCCACTTAATGGCTTCATTATTGCGACTGGCAATGCTCCAACAAATTCAGTATTCATTCCAGTTAATTGAATAAGATAAGTAAGTCCATTTAATATATAGATCATAGCGCCACTATCTCTAAAGACACGTATAGCAACTAACATGGCAACTAAATAAGGTATAATTTTCACAATTACATCAAAGCCATTTTTTGCACCTTCTATAAAAGCGTCAAAAACAGATACTTTTTTATAAGCACCCCCTAAAATAATAGCAACTACGATCGCAATTAAAATACTAGACCCAGCTATTTTTGAAAATAACTCCTTTTGAACCGGTGTGAGACTATTGACTGCAAATAATACAGTACCCATTAAAATAACAAGTCCAGCTAACCAACTTATTAATACTTTATCCCATTTTAGTTTTTGATAGAATCCAACCATCACAATAGAGGCTAAAGTTGTTCCAATAGTAGCTAAAACACAAGGAATAAAGATACTTGCAGCATCTTGCGAACCAGCTGCAAGACGATAAGAAATAATTGTTAATGGAATTACGGTTAAGCCACTTGTATGTAAAACCAAAAACATGATTTGAGCATTGGTTGCTTTTTCTTTTTCAGGATTTAAGCTCTGAAGACTTTCCATTGCTTTTAAACCAAAAGGTGTTGCGGCATTGTCTAAACCTAACATGTTAGCACTAAAATTCATGACCATTTGTCCCATTGCTGGGTGATTTTGAGGAACTTCAGGAAATAATCTGCTTAAAAAAGGGTTCATCCATTTAGCTAATTTCTGAATTGCACCAGCTTTTTCTGCTATATTCATTAATCCTAGAAAAAATACCATCGTGCCAGCTAATGGAAATGCAACATCAATTACGGACGATTTTGCAGAGTCAAATAACCCGTCAGCAAGGAGTTTGAAGATCTCCGTATCCCCTAAAAATATCAATTTACATAGTGCAACTATGAAAGCGATAACAAAAAATGCAATCCAAATGATATTCAATGCCATATCTTATTGTTTATGGTACTAATATAGCCCATTTTGCGATTAGAATTGTATTTTTGCAGCCATAAAACAATCTAAATAACATGGCTTTACAGGCAGGAATCGTTGGTTTACCCAACGTAGGAAAATCAACTTTATTTAATGCAGTAAGTAATAGTGCAAAGGCACAAGCAAGTAATTATCGTTTTTGTACCATCGAACCAAATGTGGGTTTAGTGGATGTACCAGATATTCGTATCAGTCAGTTAGCAGAATTGATTAATCCAACTAGGGTTGTTCCTACCCAATTAGAAATTGTGGACATCGCTGGATTAGTTAAAGGTGCAAGTAAAGGAGAAGGTTTAGGAAATAAATTCCTGGCAAATATTAGAGAAGTGAGTGCTATTATACATGTTATTCGTTGTTTCGAAGATGAAAATGTACTAAGAGAAGAAGGTAAAATTAACCCTATTGGAGACAAAGATATTATTGAAACAGAGCTGCAATTAAAAGATTTGGATAGTGTAGAGAAGAAAATGCAACGCACAGAGAAAATGGCAAAAACAGATCCAAAAGCTAAGGTAGAATTAGAGGTTTTGATTAAATGTAAAAATCATTTAGAACAAGGAAAAAGTATCCGTTCTCTAGATTTATCTAAAGAAGATCTAACCGCAATTGCTGATATCTTCTTATTGACGGCTAAGCCAGTAATGTATGTAGCAAATGTGGATGAAGCATCTATGCATACTGGTAACGCTTATTCTGATTTATTGGTTGCTATGGCAAAACAAGAAGGTGCAGAAGTTATTGTAATGTGTAATAACATAGAGGCTCAAATTTCAGAAATGGAAGATCCAGATGACAAGGCTTTATTCATGGAAGAGTATCAAATGAAAGAGCCTGCTTTGAATAGATTAATTCAAACGGCTTATAAATTATTAAAATTAGAAACCTATTTTACAGCGGGTGTTCAAGAGGTACGCGCCTGGACAATTGGTACTGGCTGGAAAGCGCCACAAGCTGCAAGTGTAATTCATACAGATTTTGAAAAAGGATTTATCAAGGCTGAAGTAATTGCTTTTGATGATTTTATTAAATTCAAAAGTGAAGCAGCTTGTCGTGATAATGGTAAATTAAGAATTGAAGGAAAAGAGTACATTGTTAAAGATGGCGATGTAATGCATTTTAGATTCAACGTATAATTAGAATGAAAAGAAGTTTATTTATATTTTTTGTTTATCTGATTGTCATTGCTTGTAATAATTCAAGTAATACAGTTCCGAACGAAGATAATAATAACTCTAATACTATAACTGCACCGGAGTTATTAAATTATTCAATCGTTAATATTTTCCCACACGATACAAGCTCGTATACACAAGGATTAGAATGGAATGATAATACTTTATTTGAAGGAACAGGATTAAAAGGGAAAAGTGTTTTATATAAAATGGATTCTAAACTTAATCAAATTGGCCCAAAGATAAAATTGGATAAAGACTATTTTGGTGAAGGGATTACTATTTTTAAAGACAAAATTTATCAACTAACTTGGGAAGAGCATAAAGTAATCGTTTACGATGCAAAAACGTTTAAAAAAATTGAAGATCTAAATTGGCCCTATGAAGGTTGGGGATTAACTCATAATGATACAGCGTTAATTGTCTCAACAGGAAGTAGTAATCTTTATTTTGTAGATCCTACAACTTTTACAATTAAAAAAACAGTTGGAGTATTCAATCAATTTGGTTATCAAAATATGATCAATGAACTTGAATATATCGATGGTAAAATTTTCGCTAATATCTATGGACAAAATGATATTATAGTAATAGATCCCAATTCAGGTAAGATAATTAATAAAATAGATTGTAGTAATTTACTTGCTCAATCAAAAGTTACTTACAATCCCCTATCATTAGATGGTGGGTATGTTCTTAATGGAATTGCTTATAAAAAAACGAGTAATACCCTATTCTTAACTGGTAAATGTTGGCCAGTCATTGTTGAAATCAAATTGAACTAAATATATTGAGCTGTTGATTTCTTTTTAATTTCATAAATAATACTGCTGGCTTTAGATCTATTAGATAATGCAATTAAATTAGAAAAACATCCAATCACTCCTGCTATTATCAAACCAATTTTACCTGAATGTTTATATTTTTCAGATAATAAGCTTACATAGAAACTATCATACCACATTGGTATGATTTGAACAATTTCGAAACCCATAGACTCCATTAGAATAGCCATAGATTTTGGAGAGAAGTGGTATAAATGTCTAGGTAAATCATATGCTGCCCAAAATTTTTTATAATAACTAGCATCAAAACTTGTATAATTTGGAACAGCTATGATTAATCGACCATTCTGTTTTAAGCTTTTAAAACATTGGTTTAAATATGGTTTTAAATCATGAACATGTTCAAGTACATGCCACATACTAATTACTTCAAATTCATTTTCAGGTAATTCATAGATTGTATCTATAGCTTGTAATTCAATTTTATAATTTTGATATGCCTTTTCTCTTGTAGCCTCATCAGGTTCCAAGCCAGTAACCTTCCATTCCTTTTCCTTCATTGCATTAACAAAAGCTCCTGTCCCAGCTCCAATATCTAGTAAATGCCCTTTATGACCAGTAAATAAAGATTGAACCCATTTTGTTTTTTGAGCTAAGGTTTTGGTTCTTACTTTATGGTATAAATGGTTCATCCACCCCTCTTTGACGTCAGTATGAGAAATATATTCTGTAAACTTATAATATCTTCCAATTTCAGATTGACTTGGCACAGGAGAGGTAAATCTAAAACTACATTTAGGACAATGAAGAATTGTAAAATTTTCCTTCGTTAATGAAAAATCTATACTCTCTATGACTATTTCTGTTTGCGTATACGCGCAAATTGGACAATTCATAACTATTTTAATTTAAAAAAGATTGCTATGATTGCTAAGACACCAATAATTAAAGGCAAAATCCACCATTTGTTATTTGATGTATTGAAATTGTTCTCATTCTGATTTTCAGTTAATACTTTATCAAATTTTATGTCTTGATAATAGTTATTACTATTAAAACTAGAATGATAAGTGTACATATTGTCCTCTAATTTCAGCTGTCCTAAATTTCCTAAATCAATTGTATGATGACTCATTAATTGATTCTGAAAGAAATTTGAATAGTCTATCATGGCTTGTTCAACAGAACAATCTAATTCTTCAGATAAATAAATATAAAATAGCTTACTTGGTTTAGATTGAGATGCTTCTAAATGCTCAAATTGTATTATTTCATTTGGTGTATTAAATTGTCCATCTGAATGAGATGCATCTTTTTGAACAAATCTTAAATGACCAATACCTGGAATAATTAATTGGCCATGTTCTAAAAAATATTTCTCTAAAGTTAAAAGCATCATTATTTACCAAATTTATATTGTACACCAGCAATTAATTGAACACCTAAAGAAGGGTAATTAGCCCAACGTTGGTATTGTTGATCTAACAAATTTTCTCCTTTTGCCCAAAAAGTCCAATTTTTACTTAAATAATATTGCATTCCTGCATTCAGCACAAAGGTATTATTTAATTTGAAAGCTTGGCCTAAACTTGAACTTGATTTAGAACCAGTCAAAAATTGGCCAGAAGCATCAAAATTAAAACGACTGTTAAGCTTCCAATTTAAATCAGAAGATAATTCTAAAGGAATTATACCCCATGCTTGATCATTTTCTCTAATTAAATTAAATTGGATGTATTTAAGTTGATTTTTCCATAAAAATTTATCACTTATTTGATACCTAAAATGCCCTTCTAATTCAATTGCAATTGCTCTTTTTTCAAATAATACGTCAAATTTCAAACCTTCCGTTAATGGGTCATTAAAACCCTTAGTTTGATTGAAAAATAGTAATTCACGGTAATCGTTCATTGCCATATTAAAACCATAATTCAAATGCTTGTTAACAGTAAAATCAACTTGTATATATTTAGATTCATTTGTACTGATTGGTAAATCTTCAGGAGCCTTTATCCAATGATTTTGACTCATTAATTGTGTCAATTGATTATTAGACACAATCGTTTTCCAACCAGCATGGAAAATAATATTGGTATCTTTTAGTTGTTTTTCTAATTCAATTTTTGGGTATAAAGTAAAATCACCATTTAAAATGGTTGGCCTAACACCCATATTCAATTGAAATTGTTTTATTTTAAGATTAACAGACGGATCTAATTGTACAAAATAATTTTGTGTAGATGCTTTACTTGTTAAATTGTATTGATTGAAAGAGAATCTTAAATCGTTGTATAAAACAAGTTTATTTTTAAAATTAAATGTAATCGGTGTGGTGAAATTTATTGATAAATTTTTTGCTTGGTTAAGTAGATTTTCGTGATTAAATTCTAAAATTGGTAGAAGATCAACGAAATTGGTTTTATTTATACGATTGGATAGAGAAAACCTAGCACCTACTATTGTAAATTTTTGTTCAAAATTTCTTAGTGGTAAATTTGTGGTATCTGGAACTAAGCCGTATCTATACCTATTTGATTGATTAAATATAATTTGAGAATTAAATTGATTATTTTGATTCAAATTCAAAGAGCTTAAATAATTCAAATTTAAACTATTCCATTTTTGCAATGGATGATCCCCAGCTATAGATTCATTTTTAAGATTAAAACTATGATTTTGATTTTTTGAATCAATTAAACTTGTTTGAGCTTGAATAAATTGATTCATATAGTTTCCAACTCCAATTTTCAATGATACTACTTGTTTATTGGTCACTAAACTATCTCTTTTTATAGCTCTTGGGATCAATGAAATTGGCTGGTATTGAAAACTTAAATTTTGACTTGGAACTTTATAAGCCAATGCTACTGTATTGGTATCAACCATTGTTGTAGCATTGTTGAAACCTATTTTTGCAATATTTTTTAATTGCGGCTTAAATGCTGAAACAATTGTTACAACTTTTTCCGGAGTAGTATCTACAATATTAATTTTCGAAGGCAATTCGTTCAAAACAATAATTTGATCTTGTTTGATTGGATTAACTGTTTTTGAATAAATTGTGTTTCTTTTTTTAATTGGCGTTGTCTTTTTCTTTGATGCACTACTTTTTTTATTTGTCTTTTTTGTTACAATAGACGATTTAGCCTTCTTTTTATTCTTTTTCTGTGAAATACCCATATTGCTAAAACAAATTAAAGCAATACATAATAAACTGAATCTTATAATTGATATCATAATTTAATTTTTATTGTGCTTTAATTGGTTCGTTAATAGCTTTAAGTTTATCCGTTGCGATTTGCTGTAAAGCAGGTATTGTTGCATTTTCTGCGATACTTTTATAAGTTGCTATAGCATTAAATGTATCATTCTGTGCTAAGTAAATATCACCTAGTAAAATATAGGTCTTGGTAACCCAAAATTCGTAGGAAGCTTGTTTTTTGATCATGTCAAATGCTGTCTTCTCAGCTAAATTGAATTTTTGTTGATTAAAATATAAATTAGCTAATAAATAATGAGCTTCTGCCGTATAGACAGAACTATTATATTTTAAAACGCTATTCAAAATATTCAAACCTTTTAAAGTATCCTTTTGAATTAAAGATTGTTGATATAGTGCCATATTTGCCATTAAAATATCATCACTTGCACTATTTTTTTCATCTAAAATTAATACTGCTGTTTTTGCTGCTTCCTCCCAATTTTCTACTTTGTATTGACATCTTAACAAACCCTTAATAGCTTCATTTTTTTGTTCTTGTTGAGTTGCATACTGTAAAACAATTTTAAAATACTGTTCAGCTGCTACATAATCTATTAAATTGAAGTAATGCAGCCTTGCAGCTATAATGGCAGCACGTTCCGCATATTTATTTGGTGCTTTATTAGCCACTTTTCCAAAATAAATTGCTGCTGAATCGTATTGTTTAGCATTATATGCCAACTCACCTAATATATTCAAGGCATCTAAATGATAATTACCTTCTGAATATAGACTCAAATATTTTTTAAACCCATTAATTGCATTCGGGTAATTTTTATTTTCATATTGAATAATTGCAGCTCTATAAATTAAGGAATCCTGTTCATTGACTGCTAATGGTTTGCCAAAATCATTCATGAATTGAACATAGGCTTCAGGTTGTTGTTCCTCTACAAAAATATTTCTTATATATTCTACCGCATTATTGCTTTCCTCTGCATTTGGGAAAGCTGTGTATAAGGCTTTAAAATTTTGAAGCGCCTCTTGATTTTTATTTAAATTGAAATATACAATTCCTAATTTATAGTAAGCTATCGGATAAAATTCAGTTGCTTTATTATCTAACAATACTTTAGATAATGGGGTTATTGCTTCTTGAAATTGTTCTTTACTAGTATAAGTATCTGCCAATTCCATTCTTGCATCACTTAGATATACTGATTGACGAAAATCGGTTTCATAACTAGTAAGAATTTTAATCTTTTCTTTATTTAAACCTAAGGCACCATATATAATTGCTTTTTGAAGCATAGCATAATCTTCAAAATTCCATCCTAAATCAATTATCTTTTGATAGGACTTGAGTGCGGTTTTATATTGTTTTGTCATAAATTGACAATCCGCTAATCTTACGAGTGCGTCTTTTTGAAAAGAGGATGATTCTACATAAGGATTAAAATCAGCGGCATTGGTAAATAATTGTAAGGCTTTATTGAAATTATTACTTTTTAGATAGGCATATCCAAGTGTATAATTTGCATGTTTTTTATTGATCTCCCCTATTTCAACAGGTTCAATTAAATAATTTTCTAACTGACTAATAGATTCTTCTATTCTACCCATTTTATAAGCTAGTTCACCAAGCCAGAAATGGGTTTGTGGTAAAACTTTTTTGTTGTAAGGCAAGTTTTGTACTTGTTTGAATAAATCATATGCCTTTTCATTTTGTCCGTCATTTATTAACAATGCTGCTTTACCATATAAAATATTGGGATAAAGTTTTAAAAGATTATCGTCTAAAGAATCCATCTTTTGGTAAACTTCATAAGCTCTATTGAAGTCATTACTATACGTCAATGCAGTTACATACAAATTATTTGATTCTGCTAAATAAATACTACTTGGATAAGATTCTTTGAATTTATCAAATGCTTGAATTGCAATACTATATTCTTTTAATTCTATTGATAATTTAGCATAATTAAATAAAGCAATTTCTTTTTGTGCTAAGTTCTGGCTTTTTGTTGCGCAAAGTAAAAAGGCATTTTTAGCACCAATTTTATCATTTTCTTTTAGGTAGGATGTGGCCAACAAATACATGCTATTTTGCCCTAAAGAATCTTCAACATTAGCTAGTTTTTTAAACCCATTTATTGCTTGCTTCCATTGTTGTGATTGAAAATAACAAAAGGATAACTGATATAAATCTTGGGCAGCAACTTCTTTTTGTTCCGCAACATAATTAGCTAAATATGGTAAAGCTTTTTCATACTGTTTTTGTTCAAATAATAAATGACCCATTAATTGCGCAAGTTGACTCGAGTAATATTGACCTTTTTTTTCTAATGCTTGTGCTGTATTATTTAAAGCTGCATCAATATCGCCTAAAAAATAATATAATTGACTTATATAAAATGGTGTAAGTGTTTTATAAGCATTACTCTGTTCAGCTATTTTAAAACAATTTAAAGCTAGATTGAAATCCTTTTTTTGCAATGCTACAAATCCAGCGTAATAATTTGCATCATTATAATATGGGCTTGATTGTACTTGTCTTATGCTATATAGGTAATTAGTTGATTTATCCCAATCCCCTTTTTTAAAATATAAATAACCAAGTTGAAATTGCATTAATGCTACATCTTTATTTTCTAGATCATCAATACTTACTTGATCATAGCTCAAAATGGAAGCATCTACTAATTGTTTTTTGAAATAATATTTCGCAATTTCAAAATATAGTTTGGATTGATAGATTTTATTTTTATTAGATACAAGCCATTTTTTTGCAATTGGTGTAGCTTCATTTTTTTCTAGTGCAACAGATAATAGATGAAAATGAAAAGCAATATCTTGATTATTTGGTGCAAAATGATGCGCAGATTGAATGTATTGAAAGGCTGATAAACTATCCCCATTATTCAAAGATTTCAACCCATCTTGATAAAGTTGATTTAAGGGTGCTTCAAATTTCATTAATTGACTAGATACTTGGTTGCTTAGCATCAAGAGTATGCCTAAGATCAAATTTCTAGTCTTTATTTTTAAGTTTGTTTTTAACATATATGCCCATATTTTGGATAGTCTTATAAAATTACACTTTGATTATAAAACGCTTCGTTAAATAAGCTTATTGTGGAAAAACAGATACAATCCTTAAATTTGTTAACAAAAGCAATAATAATGTACGAACATACAACACAAGTAAGGGTCAGGTATGCTGAAACAGATAGAATGGATGTGGTTTATTACGGTAATTATGCGATGTATTTTGAAATAGGACGTGTTGAAGCTATTCGTCATCTTGGAGTATCCTATAAAGACATTGAGGATATGGGGATCATTTTACCCGTGGTTGAATTAAATATTAAATATTTAAGACCTGCTAAATATGATGACCTTATATCAATAAAAAGCCAGATAAAAACTTTGCCCACCGATCATGTAATCATTTTCGATCAAGAAGTATACAATGAATCTGGCAAGCTATTGACAATTGGTCAAGTAAAGCTGTATTTCATGGATGCAGATATGGGTAAAAGGGCAGAAATGCCTGCTATTATGAAGGAAAAACTAGCTGTCTATTTTAGTTAAACCGCCTTTTTTTGGCTTACTTTGCAACCTAATTGAAGCAATTATGATGGATCAAATACAAGCTACTATTATCACTATTGGAGACGAATTATTGATAGGTCAAGTGATAGATACAAATAGTGCTTTTATCGCTCAAAAATTAAATACCATCGGAGTCAATGTGCATCAAAGAATTGCTGTTGGAGATGATAAAAAGTCTATTACAGAAGCCTTAAATACAGCTATTCACAAGAACCAAATTATCATTTTAACAGGTGGCTTGGGGCCTACAGCAGATGACATTACAAAGCCACTATTAAACGAATATTTTGGTGGGAAAATGATTGTAGACCAACCTACCCTAGATCATATTACTCATATTTTTGAGCAAATACATAAAAGACCCATGATTGATAGAAATCGTAAACAAGCTGAAGTGCCAGATGTTTGCGAAGTTTTATTTAATCAAACAGGCACCGCACCAGGTATGCTTTTCAACAAGCATAACACCCTTGTTTTTTCATTACCAGGCGTACCACATGAAATGCAATGGTTGACTACTGAAAAAGTGATTCCAATCATAAAAGAAAGATTCAAATTAGGCGTGATTGCTCATAGAACACTTTTAACGGCTGGGGTAGGGGAATCATTTTTAGCGGAATCAATCATCGATTTTGAAACAAGTTTACCAGCTCATATCAAGCTAGCTTACCTTCCTTCCTATGGAATGGTTAGACTTAGATTAACAGGAAATGGAACGAACGAAATAGATTTAAATAATCAATTGGATCAATTATTTAATCAACTAAAAGACAAGGTTAAGGATCATTTAGTCACCGACAAAGATGAAACGCTTGAAGTAGTTGTTGGAAAGCTTTTGAAAGATCAAAACCACACTGTAGCCACAGCTGAGAGTTGCACTGGAGGATATATTGGTCATTTATTATCAAAACATGCTGGTTCAAGTGCCTTTTTTACTGGGAGTGTAGTTAGTTATGATAATCGAATAAAAACGGAATTTTTGGATGTCCCTACAAATATTCTACAAACAGTAGGAGCTGTTAGTAAGGAAGCTGTTGAACAAATGGCTATTGCAATTAGGACTAAAATGAACACAGATTTTGGGATTTCTGTCAGTGGAATCATGGGGCCATCGGGTCAAACAGACGAAAAGCCCCTTGGAATGGTCTGGATTGGCGTTTCTAACAAGGAAAAAGTCTATTCTAAGGTCTTTTATCTCAGATTTGACCGCCAAAAGAACATTGAGGTGACAGCCAATCAGGCTATAAATTTACTTAGGTTACTCATAATCAATAAGATTTAGTCTTATTTTTGCTAAAATTATTCCCTATGTCTGTAGTTGACTTGATTTTGCCAAAATTGGGTGAAAGTATCATGGAAGCAACCATTTTAAAATGGCATAAAGCTGTAGGTGATACTATTCAATTAGATGAAACATTATTAGATATTGCTACTGATAAAGTTGATAGTGAAATACCTTCAACAGCTGCAGGTACAATTACAGAAATTTTATTTGAAGTAAATGCAGTAGTTCCAATTGGAACCGTGATTGCTAGAATACAAACAATTGGTAGTATTGCAACAACTGCACCAATTGTTACTTCATCTCCTACACCAGTAGCGGCACCAATACAGCCAAATGTGGAAATAGAAGAGGTACCTTTTACACCTACTCCAGCTGCACAAATAATTCATACTGTAGATTCAAATGATATTCGTTTCTTCTCACCATTAGTTTTAAACATTGCACAAAGTGAAGGTGTAAGTTTAAATGAATTACAACATATTTCAGGTACAGGCAGTCAAGGTAGAGTTTCTAAAAAGGATATTTTACAATATGTTGCAAATAAAAAAGCTGGATTAATACAAGCTCCAAAAGCTACACAAGCAGCTACGTTTCCTGAAATTCCAGCTACAGTGCCACAACAACAATCTGTTTCAAATAAAATACCACCAACAGCGGCTCAAACGAATCAATTTCCTCCAGTAGACTATGGATTTAGTAGTTCGAAAAATGCAGGAAAATTTGCTAGTCCAGAAGAAGTTAATGTAACTGGGAATACTGAAATAATTGAGATGGATCGTATGCGCAAATTGATTGCAAAGCATATGGTAGATAGTGTGCAGACAAGTCCACATGTAACTTCATTTGTGGAAGCAGATGTGACGAATATGGTGGTATGGAGAGAAAAAGTAAAACAACTTTTTGAAAAAAGAGAAGGTACTAAATTAACTTTCACTCCAATGTTTATGGAGTGTATCGCAGCTACATTAGAGAAATTCCCTTATATTAATTGTAGTTTACAAGGTGATAATATCATTCTAAAGAAAGATATTAATATCGGTATGGCTACAGCTTTACCATCAGGTAACTTGATTGTTCCAGTGATTAAAGGCGCTAACCAATTAAGTATAGTTGGTTTAAGTAAAGCTGTAAATGGTTTAGCAAATGCTGCTAGGAATAATCAATTAAAACCACAAGATACACAAGGAGGCACTTTTACTGTAACCAATGTGGGTACCTTTGGATCAATCATGGGTACACCAATTATTCCACAACCACAGGTTGCTATCTTGGCCTTAGGCGCTATTAAAAAACGACCTGTTGTTATTGAAACACCTGCAGGTGATGCTATCCTTGTTCGTCATATGATGTACTTGTCAATGAGTTATGACCACAGAATTGTAGATGGAGCAATGGGTTCAAGTTTCTTATCTGCAGTAGCAAAAGCATTTGAAAACTGGGATCCGAATAGACAATGGTTTCAATATGTTTAATTGAAAAAATAATTGAATTTAATATAACTATAAAGCCTCCAAATTGGAGGCTTTATAGTTTGAACTTGAATTAGAGTAATAAAATTCTATTTGGTATTACAATTTAATATCCTAGTCCTAAGTCTCTACCTTTCATAATGGCTGGTACTCCTTTTGACATCCAAATAGGCATTGGCGCTCCTTTTAAGTAGTGGTCAAAAAATTGTTGCTCTCTAATTTGAATATCTTTTCTGTTTTTTCTTTCTACTAAATTATGGGCTTCATTATTGTACACCAACATCCATATTGGTTTACTTAATCGACGCATTGCAGTAAACATTTCTATACCTTGATACCAAGGGACAGCGTCATCTGCATCGTTACTCATTATTACAATTGGTGTTTTAACTTTATTTAATTCAAATAATGGGGAGTTTTTGATGTATAGATCTGGTCGTTCCCATAAATTAGCTCCTATTCTACTTTGCGTCTTCTCATATTGGAATTGTCTATTGATACCAGCACCCCATCTAATTCCACCATAAGCACTTGTCATATTCACAACAGGTGCACCAGCCCAAGCAGCTGCATATAAGTTTGTCTTTGTAATTAAATATGCAATTTGGTAACCGCCCCAACTTTGTCCTTGTAGACCAATTCTAGTACTATCTATAAAACCTTTTTGGATCATTGCTCTAGTACCACTAACAATATAATCATAAGCACCTTGACCAGGATACCCCTTTTTATACCAAATATCTGGAACAAATACAACGTAACCTCTAGATACAAAAAATGGAATATTTAATCTAGATGGTGTTGGTGATGGAGGTAAATAATTGTGTAAAGTTTGATTATTACGTTCATAGAAATAGACAATCATTGGATATTTCTTTTTTGTATCAAATTCTTCTGGCAAATACAATATCCCTTCTGCGGTTTTATTTGTATAAGATTTCCATTTCACCAATTGAGATTGCATCCAATTGTAATTTGCTTGTTGCGTATTAATGATTGCTAAAGGATTTGGGTTTTGAATTTTATTGTCAAATATATATGGATAAACATTTGGCGTATTTTTTTCATCTTCTTGCATTACAATAAAATCCATATTATTTTTTGATCCAATAATAGTCGTAAAATGCATTGGTTTATCAATGATATTGAAAATCGTGCGGTTGCCTAAATCCAATAAAGAAAGTCCTTCATTCTTGTTTAGCTCATTAAATGACTTTAAAAGAATAGTGTCATTAAATCCAATATTTTTTTTATCCTGATTTAAATTAACAAAACGATAAATTCTTTTAGCAGTTCTCCCTTTCGTTAGTAATTGTGACGCATTTAAACCAGTTGCATCTACTAACCACAAATCATATCTATCATAAAGAATAAAATTTTTATTATTATCCATCCACTTTGCAATACCATATGCATTAGGATCGTCTGGAACGTCATTGTCTTCGTTATACAATGGGAATGGAATATCTTTTGCTATTTGTTTAGTTTGATTCGTTTTTGTGTTAAATGATTTGTATTGTTTAGATATTTCATCATAATAAACAATCATAGAACCATCATAAGATGCGGTCACTAAATTACCCTTTAAACCTTTTTGGATTAATTGTTTAGTTCCATTTGAAGTTTGAATAGCATAAAGATCACGTTTGCCATAACCCTCCCATTGACTTGAAATTGTATAATTTGAATCAATTGTAGCAATCGCAATTGATCCATCACCTTCTGTAGTAAACTGAATTTGACGATCATTAATTTTTCCTAAATAAGTGAATTGATTTAAGGATGGCTTAAACAATACTGCTTCCGTACTTTTTAAATTAGCTTCTAAGCTTTTTAATTGTGTAGATTGTAAACTAGCGTCGTTATAATTCCAAATATCTACACTAACCCTGTCAAATTCAGGTAAACTTGTGTCTTTAATTGGTAAAATTGGTTGAATACCAAAATTCAAGATTGCCCCTGATTTACTGAAATTTAATTTTTTATTTCCACCAATTGTATATTGAAATGGCATAGAAATATGTTTTCGATCAAATACATATTTTGCAGAATCAGCCCCATTTGTTTTGTTTGATATAGTAGTATAGTATGCCAAAGTAAAGTCTTTTTGCAAAGCTTTATTGGTGCTATCTTTTTCAATTAGATATGCTAATTGTTGCCCCTTTTCATCCCAACTCAGATTGGAGGCATTGTAAAAATTAGCGGATAAGGTTTTAGAGACTGAATCATTTGTTTGTGTTAGTAATACTTGTGCTTGCGTTGTCCTGGTTTTTGCTTTAATTAATGCAAGTGATTCACCGTATGGTTGAATTTGATATTGTAATACATTATTCAAAATACGTTCTGACTTATTTAGTAAATTGTATATTATTAAATCTGACCCTTCTTTACTAATGTCACCTTTTTTGTCTTTTAAATAAATTAATATAGCACTATTGTGTTCTGCTATTTGAAAGGATTTTATGGATGCAATTTTATGAATAACATTTGCTACTAAATCAATGATCACTATACTATCCTTAGGCATCTCTTCAGGTTTCTTCTTTGCTATTTTAGCTAACCTAGTTTCATTGAATGTGGGTTTAATTTTAGCAATAGCAAAATTGCTATTATCTGTAAATTGAACTTGAGCCCCTCTTTCAATTTTTATTTGTTGCCCCTTCTTTAAATGATGAATTATTAATTGCCCATCTCCTTCTTGTGGAGCAATTATATAGGACATCCAATTGCCATCATTTGATATAATTACATCTTTAATAGATTGCCATTGATCATATACAGTATGATCTAAAGGTTTTTTTTGTGCATTTACTGTTAAATTTAACAATAAAAAAAATAGGCTTAAAATACGCTTCATAAAGGATTAATTGAATAATCAATTTACGATAAAGTTTAAAAAAAGCGTAATCTATTTGTGCTTTTGTTGGCTAATGATTCGTTTCATTTGGAGTAAAACCGAGATGCCAATCAAAACAATTCCAATATAAAACCCCTTACCCATTTGTTTATGTTCATCAAATAGAATAACGGCGATAATGATACCATAAACAGGCTCTAAATTTAAGGTTACATTCATGGTAAATGCACTGATTTTCTTAAGCGCATTCAGCATTAAATGATTGGCTAAAACAGTACAAACCAATGCCAAAACAACCAACCACAACCAATCTGATTGGGTGGGTAATATAAAGGCACTTTGTTGATAAGCATTTAAGACTAAAATCACCAATGTAAGAAATAATAAACCGCCAGACATTTCAAAAGTTTGGATTGTCTGAGTGGAATAGGTATAAGTTAATCTTTTATTGATGATGGTGAAAATAGATGCAAATAAAGCAGATAATAATCCGACAATGATTCCATTCCTAAAATGTATGTCAAATTGGAAAATAAAGAAAATGCCTAAAAGACTTAGTAGCCCAATAAATATATCATTCCAAATAAACTTAGATTTATTAATTAAGGGTTCAAGTAGGGCAGTGAAAATTCCGACACTAGAAATACAAACCAATGCAATAGATACATTCGCTAATTTAATGCTACCGTAAAAACAAACCCAGTGAATAGCTATTAATACCCCTATTAACATTAGTTTCATTTTATCTTTAAATGAAACTTTGACAGCTGATCCTTGTAATAAATAAATTGGAATTAAAGCTATAACTGTTAATAGCATTCTATAAAAAACAAGCACCAATCCATTTAAATGAATTAGATTACCTATTGGGGCTGTCAATCCCGCCAAAAAGACAAAAAGATGTAATTGAATTAAGGATTTCTTAAAACTGCTCACGCTTAATTTGTTTGATAAATCTGCCTGTAAATGAAGCCCATTGAATATTTAATACACCAAAAATTGCTTCTTTAATAATGCCTTTTGACATTTTGCTTACTCCGATTTTTCTATCTATGAAAGTGATTGGAACTTCTTTTAATTTAAAACCTAATTTCCAAGAAGCAAATTTCATTTCAATTTGAAAAGCATAACCAATGAATTTGATATTGTCTAAATTCATTGCTGCTAAAACTTTGTTTTTGTAACACATAAAACCTGCAGTTGGATCTTTTACTGGCATTCCTGTAATTATTCTTGTATAAAGAGATCCTCCTTTTGAATATATCAGTCTATCTAAGGGCCAATTTTCAGTAGCTCCACCTTTAACATATCTACTTCCGATTGCAAAATCTGCTCCAGCTTCACAAGCTGCCAATAACCTATCTAAATCAAGTGGATTATGCGAGAAATCTGCATCCATCTCAAAGATATACTCATATTGATTTTCTAAAGCCCATTTAAACCCATGTATATAAGCTGTGCCTAAGCCTAATTTCCCTGATCTCTCTTGTATAAATATTCTACCTGGATGCAATATCATTAATTCTTTAACAATTAAAGCAGTATCATCAGGAGAACCATCGTCAACTATTAAAATATTGTATTGATTTCCTAAAACGATTACGGCTTGTATAATTGAGGCAATATTCTCTTTTTCGTTGTAGGTTGGTATGATAACAATTTTCTTCACTTTCTATTTGGGGGATAAAATAATAAAATTGAGACCTATGTAAATATATGTTATTTATTTAATATTGATCTATTTAAAATCTCTGTTAATTTCTGTTTGGTATGTAAGGCAAAATCACCCTTCATCATCCAGTCATAGTATTGTGGCTCTTCCTTAAGCACTTGAACAACAGATTTTCCTTTATGCTTACCAAAATTGAAAACTTCCACCCCATTCTCCATCACAAAACGTCGAGCAAAATCTATGATTTGATCTTCTCCAGTAAATTTAACAACAGATTCAACGGTATTACCAAGATTTGGGTATTTCTCTAATTGCGCTTCAAGTACTTCCCAAGTTGCTGTGGCATCTGCTTCTGCTGTATGCGCATCTTCTAAATTCTTATTACAATAAAATTTATAGGCAGCAGTTAATGTACGTTGTTCCATCATATGGAATACTTTCTGTACATCTAATAATTTGCGAGAATCAATATCTACAGAAATTCCTGCTCTTAAAAATTCTTCATTTAACATAGGAATGTCAAAGCGATTACTGTTGTAACCTGCCAAATCTGATCCTTCTATAAATTGTTTAATCTCATTCGCAATTTGCTTAAAACTAGGTGCATCTTTTACCATCTCATCGGATATTCCATGAACAGCAGTTGTTGCTGCAGGTATTGGCATTTCTGGGTTTACTAATTTTCTTTTAACAATCTTAGACCCATCAGGCATGATTTTTACAATAGCAATTTCAACAATTTTATCAGTACTTACATTAATTCCAGTAGTTTCAAGATCAAGAAAACAGATTGGTTGTGACAGTTGTAAACGCATAAAATATATTATAATTCGAAGTTAATCATTCTGCCATACTAAATAGTAGATTCTACCTAAATACTTGAAAGATTTGCCTATTTTTACACCTAAATTAGTCGAAATGAATTGGAACCCAATTACAGGACTTGATCAATTAGAATCAATAAAATCTGCTTCTTATAAAGTTCCACAGGTTATTTTCAAACATAGTACAACCTGTAGCATTAGTAGGATGGCATTAGATAGATTTGAACGTGCTACAACACCTGAAGGTGTTGATTTTCATTATCTTGATCTATTGAATTATAGACCCATTTCGGCTAAAATTGCTGATTTTTTCCAAGTCTATCATGAGTCACCACAAGTACTTTTGATAAAGAATGGAGAATGCATATATGACGAAAGCCACTATGGTATTATGATGGATGAAATTATATCCTTTCTATAACCATTGCACTAGCACCACCACCACCATTACAGATTGCTGCAGCACCATATTTGGCTTTATGATCATTTAAGATATGAGCTAATGTTACCACTATTCTAGCACCACTACAACCTAGTGGATGTCCAAGTGATACTGCACCGCCCCTAACATTAACTTTAGAAGGATCTAATTTTAATAAATTTGTATTTACTATTCCAACGACCGAAAATGCTTCATTGAATTCAAAGAAATCAATTTCTGCAGCAGTAAGATTCGCTTTTTTTAATGCTTTTGGTAGCGCTAAAGAAGGAGTAGTGGTAAACCATTTAGGATCCTGTTCTGCATCTGCAAAACTTGTAATTTTAGCAATTGGCTTTAAGCCTAGTTCATTCATTTTTTCACCACTCATTAAAACTAATGCAGCTGCTCCATCATTCATTGTACTCGCATTCGCAGCTGTAACTGTGCCTGTCTTAGTAAATGCAGGATTTAAACTTGCTATTTTATCAAATTTGACATTATAGGGTTCTTCATCTTTTGACACTGTAATTGGATCCCCTTTTCTCTGAGGAATTACAACAGGAACAATTTCATTATTGAATAAGCCTTGCTCGATTGAAGCTTGAGATTTTGTATAACTACCAATTGCAAATTCATCTTGTTCATTTCTAGATATATTATATTCAGTTGCGCATAAATCTGCGAAATTACCCATTGCTACTTGGTCATACACATCAACAAGGCCATCTTTAGCAAGACCATCTATCATTAAGGTATCACCATATTTATTACCCCATCTTTGATTCATATTATAAAATGGAACATTACTCATACTTTCCATACCACCTGCAACAATAATATCTGCATCACCTAAAAGTATTGACTGAGCAGCTAATGCAATTGATTTCATGCCACTAGCACAAACTTTATTAACTGTCGTACAAATAACCTTATCAGGCAGACCAGCCAATTTAGAAGCTTGTCTAGCTGGAGCTTGACCTAAACCTGCTTGAATAACCGAACCCATATAAACTTCCTCAACTAAATCATTGTCCAATTGAATTTTATCCAAAGCGTCTTTAATAGCAATTGCACCTAATTGAGTTGCAGTTAGACTTTTAAAAACACCTCCAAATGACCCTATTGGGGTTCTTACAGCGGAAACAATAAAAACTTCTTTAGACATAATAGCAGATTTATAGTTGTTGATTTATGCTTCAGGATTTTCTGGTATCAAACGAATACCACCTTCTTCGATAGTGATTTTTTTTGCTTTATAAAGCATACCTACATTCATTTTGAAGGCTTTCTTGCTAATTCCAAAGAAAGCATAGATGTCCTCGGGTGATGATTTATCATGGTAAGGTAAAAAGCCCTTATGTAATTTTAAAAGTTGTATTAATTTTAATTGATCATCATCCAGCTTCTCAACACCTTGTTTTCCTATACCTATATCTAACTTATTTCCTTCTCTGATTTTTTTCACGAAACCTTCATCAATAAATTGGCCAATATGCAAATGCGTGAATACTTCATTCTTATAAACTAAACCTTGGTGTACTTGATTTACTATAACGACATATCCAATATCAGATTCACGATATACTTGTAACTTAACTTTCTCCCCTTCTTTTACAGTAAGAAAATCATTACTAATTTGGTTGTCAATTTTTTCTGTAGCGGCAACCCTTCCAGTTTGTTTATCTAAATATAACTTAACTAAGTACTTGCCGCCAAGTCTCATACTTGACAATTGTTGTGATACAGGGACAAATAAATCCTTCATTAAACCCCAATCCATAAAAGCACCTTGCTTTGTTAAAGCAACAACTTTTAAAGCCGCAATATCACCAACAACTGCAAAAGGTTCTTGAGTTGTTGCAATCAATCTATTATCAGAATCATGGTAAACAAATACACTAATTGTGTCACCTACTTGAAGTCCTGACGGTACAAATCGTTTAGGTAATAATACACCTTCTTCTCCGTCATCCATATAGAATCCAAAATCCACCTTTCGGTCTACACGCATTAAATTAAATTGACCTACATTGATGGTTGACATATTCGATAGATTTTATATAAAATTAGAACAATTCTGGTTGTTCGTCGTTAGGATCTTTAATGACTACTTTTGTTTCCCACTCCATTTCAATTGATTTACTAAAATCAACCAATTTGGTGCCAACAGCTTTTGAACCCATTACATCTACCATTTTGCTCACTTTAAACTTCGCTTTTCTTTGTTGTGTACCTTTTCCTGATACAACTACTAAAACTGGTTCTATATGAGCAGATACAGCAGCAACATAATTCCCATTTCCTTCTTTAATAAACGAAAATGGTGTTTTTAAAGTTGTTGTTTCTATTTTAAAACGTTTAATGTTGAATTGTAATTTTTCTTTATCCAAATAAACTGCTGTGATTACTTTCTCTGGGTTGAATTTCTCGATGAACAATACTTTTTCTGGATCAAATCTTTGAGTTAATTCAGTATCAGTAACTTCATAATTACCCTCTTTAGTAATTACAATTAATTTCTCATCTTCAAATGTTCCTAAGTATTGCCCCTTCTCTTCGGTATTTAATCTACCAAACTTATCATCGAACCACAACTTACGACCAACCAAAGTGCTCTTCCCAGCTTCTTTTAATTTTACCGCTTTTATTGGATATTTTGTAACCTGATTGCCGACACTACTTCTACCCTTTACTTCTAATGTTTCAAAGAAAAAGTCAAACTCTTTTATTCTAGCACTGCAATTTGGGCTTAAAACTATTTTAACAGATTCAGCTTCACCATTTGCATTGATTGACAAATAATGCACTTTAGATTTCTCTAAACTTTTTGCTAAAACATATTCTTTATCTCTGGTTACCCCAGTAACATTAAAACGTTTCGCATAACTAATTCCAGTAGGGCCATCCACATAAATCATATTGTATGTAGTTCGCTCATCATTTTTCTGAAATACTGCAGCATGTAAAATATCTTTACCAATAAAGATTTTATCAGATACTTTAACTACTTTCATTGTGCCACCTTTAGTAAAGGCAATGATATCATCATAGTCGGTACAATCACAAAGGAATTCATCTTTCTTTAAACTAGTTCCAATAAATCCTTCTGCCCTATTGATGTATAATTTAGTATTAGCAATAGCGACCTGCTTAACTTGAATGGTGTCAAATTCTTTAATTTCAGTTTTACGTTCTTTTCCTTTACCGTACTTCTTTTGCAAATTCTCGTAATAACTTACTGCATAGTCTACTAAATTTTCTAAGTTATGTTTGACTTCTTTAATCTCTTCTTCAATGGATTTAATCTGTGCAATTAAATCTTCAATATCTAATTTATAAATTCTTCTAACTGGTTTATCAGTTAGTTTTAATAAATCGGTTCTTTCTATAGGTTTTTTAAACTTCTTTTTGAATGGTTCAAAAGCTTTATCAATCGCATCAATCACCTTTTCCCAATTAAGGTGCTTCTTCTCTAATTCTTGGTAAATTTTTTCTTCAAAAAATATTTTCTCTAAACTTGTGAAATGCCATTTATCTAATAATTCCTGCAAATGGATTTCTAACTCTTCTTTTAATAAACCTTTCGTGTGATCAACAGAATGTCTTAATAAATCACTTGCACCTAAAAATTGAGGTCTTTGATTTACAATAACACAAGCATTTGGTGACAAACTAATCTCACAATCAGTAAAAGCATATAAAGCATCAATTGTAATATCTGGAGATATACCAGTGGCAAGATCTATCTGAATTTCAACTTGTGCTGCAGTAACATCAGTAACTTTTTTGATTTTGATTTTACCTTGGTCATTTGCTTTGGTAATACTCTCCATCAATTGAGTTGTGGTTACACCATAAGGGACGTCTTTAATAACTAAAGTTTTCTTATCTAGTTCTTCTATATGTGCTCTAACTCTTACTTTTCCGCCTCGCTTACCATCATTATAATTGGAAGCATCAATCATGCCACCTGTTTGAAAATCTGGTAATAATTCAAACTTACGTCCTCTTAAATATTTAATGCTTGCATCCAATAATTCATTGAAATTATGTGGCAATATTTTGGTCGATAAACCTACAGCAATACCATCAGCACCTTGTGCTAATAATAGAGGGAATTTCATTGGCAAGGTCACTGGTTCATTTTTTCGACCATCGTAACTCAATGCCCATTCTGTTGTTTTAGCATTAAAAGCAACTTCTAGTGCAAACTTACTTAAACGAGCCTCAATATACCTTGATGCAGCTGCTGAGTCACCCGTTCTTACATCTCCCCAGTTTCCTTGCGTTTCTACTAATAAATTCTTTTGACCAATATTAACCAAGGCGTCACCTATACTTGCATCACCATGAGGATGATACTGCATACTTTGCCCAATAATGTTTGCGACCTTGTTAAATCTGCCATCATCCATTTCTTTCATGGCATGCAAGATTCTACGCTGTACTGGTTTTAATCCATCTTCAATTGCAGGAACTGCTCTTTCCAATATTACATAGGATGCATAATCCAAAAACCAGTTTTTATATTGTCCCTGGACACCTGATTCGTTTTCTGTTACCCTACTTAAATTTTTCTCTTTTGCCATAACTATCTTATTGTACCCAATTGTACTTTATACTATTTTAAAGACGATAAGTATCTTCACTTCCGTCTTGTAAACTATTTAATTCTAAAAAAACAATGTCAGGAATTGCAATTAATTCGTGCCAATAATTAGCAGGAATTTTTACCCTTATAGGTGCATTTAACTCAATTGTATTTTCTTCTTTCGTTTCAAGGTTTACCCAATGTAATTGTGCTTTGCCTTGAACTAGTAACATATCTTCTGGGTTTTTACATTTTGTTAGGCCCTTATGATAATGTTGACCACTCACCGATCCAGCATTTCTATATACCAATAAAAATTCACCAGTTCTTTCAGTACTAAAATAATGAAGGGTACCACGTTCATCCGCAGCCTTCATATCTATTAGTTCAATTTGTACAGACATAGTTGATATTTTATGCTTCTGCTTCAATGATCGTTGAAGAACCACCTGGCATTTGAATTACTAAATCTTTCCAACCCTTATTCCAATCTCCAGCGATAACTAATTTACCTTCTTCCTCTAAAGCTTTTAATCTAAAAACTATAAATGCATCTCCAGTCTTTACTTTCATCTTTGATAAGATGTTTCCTAAAGCACTTTGTAACTTTTGAGCATTTTTTGTCAAAAGAGAAAGTATTTCTTTATCGTAATAACCAATACCCAAACTTATTAATTTCTTTCCTCCATCTAAGAAACGAACACCTTCATTTTCATTGCATATTTTCTTCCATTCATCAGGATCTAATTCAAATTCACTTAAAGTGATAGGTCTAGCTAATTTTTTTGCTTTTAAAAACTCTTTCGGCAGTATTTGACTTAAATGAGTTGGATAAAATAATTGACCTTTCTCATTTAAAAATGGAAGATTGTTTAAATACAATACATGGATCCTACTTTGGTATTCTTTAAACTGACTCATTAACCAATAATACCCACAAACATCATGTGCGTTTTGTCCCATCCAAATCCAGATAGATTCATTTTCATCGTGGTTCAATGCATTCTGCAATTGATGAACAGTTAATTTATCGTCAACTATGTCTAGCTGGTCTTCGTATGGAGAATGAGTTAATACATTTTTCCACCAATCTTTACGATTTTGATAACCTTCGGTTTCATAAATATCTAATAATGGCCCAACAGCATAATCATCTTTGATTTCAATAATTTTACCTGAAAGGGTTTCATCCAATTCAATAGCAGCTTCTATAGCAGCTATGTCTGCTGTGTTAAATACTATGTGTATCATTTGCTTTATCTAGTTCTACTTTTAAATTATTGATGATGAACTCCTGTCTTTCTGGCGTATTCTTACCCATATAGTATTCTAACAAATGCTGTATATGATCGCCTTGTTCTAAAATAACTGGAGCTAATTTTATATCTGCGTTAATAAATTTTCCAAATTCTTCTGGACTAATCTCACCTAACCCCTTGAATCGAGTAATCTCAGGTTTGCTCCCTAATTCAGCAATCGCTTTTTGCTTTTCAGCTTCATCATAACAATAAATTGTTTTTTGTTTATTTCTTACACGGAATAAAGGTGTCTCTAAAACAAAAACATGGCCTCTTTTTACCAAATCAGGGAAGAATTGTAAAAAGAAAGTCAACATTAATAAACGGATATGCATACCATCTACATCTGCATCGGTTGCAATTACAATATTGTTATAACGTAAGCCCTCTAAACCATCTTCTATATTTAGGGCATGTTGTAATAAGTTAAATTCTTCGTTTTCATATACCACTTTCTTCGTTAAGCCAAAAGCATTCAATGGTTTACCTCTTAAACTAAATACAGCTTGTGTGTCCACATTTCTAGATTTAGTAATACTACCACTTGCAGAATCACCCTCCGTGATAAATAGTGTACTATTTTGCTGTGTTGAGATAAATATTTCTTTGTTCTTGTTTGGCACTTCGTCATTTAAGTGTACCCTACAATCTCTTAATTTCTTATTATGTAAATTGGCTTTTTTAGCACGTTCATTGGCTAATTTTTTAATACCAGCCAATTCTTTTCTTTCACGCTCATTTTGCTCTATTCTTTTCTTAAGCGCATCAGCAACATTCGGATTTCTATGTAAAAAATTGTCTAATTCTTTAGCCAAAAATTCAGTCACAAAATTCTTCATGCTTGGCCCTCCGTCTGCTACATTCTGTGAACCTAATTTAGTTTTTGTTTGACTTTCAAATACAGGTTCTTGAACACGAACAGATACAGCAGCTACAATACTTGTTCTGATATCAGATGCTTCGTAATCTTTTTTAAAGAAATCACGAATCACTTTTACATAAGCTTCTCTGAAAGCTTGTTGGTGCGTACCACCTTGTGTCGTATACTGACCATTCACAAAAGAAAAAATATCCTCCCCATAATCGTTGTTATGAGAAATGGCCACTTCAATATCCTCCCCGCTTAAATGAACGATAGGATACCTTAGTTCATCAGGATTGGTTTTGCGTTCTAATAAGTCTAATAAGCCATTTTTACTTACAAATTTTTTATCGTTAAAATGAATCACTAAGCCAGCATTCAAATAACAATAGTTCCATAATTGACTTTCAATGTATTCGTATATAAAATGGTAGTTCTTGAAAATAGTAGCATCTGGTGTAAATACAACCAATGTACCGTTTGATTCAGTTGTTTTTGTCTCTTTCGTCTCTTCAATTAATTGACCTCTTTTAAAGCTTGCCGATTTTTGTTTCCCATCTCTAAAAGCAGTTACTTCAAAATCATCACTTAAGGCATTTACAGCCTTTGTACCCACCCCGTTTAATCCAACTGATTTTTGGAAAGCCTTACTATCGTATTTTGCTCCAGTATTTATTTTACTTACAACGTCAACAATTTTACCCAAAGGAATACCACGACCGTAATCTCGAATAGTTACCGTTTTATCTTGAATTGATATTTCTACTTGTTTACCATAACCCATGGTATGTTCATCAATACAGTTATCAATTACCTCTTTAATTAAAACGTAAATACCATCATCGGGTGCAGATCCGTCTCCTAATTTTCCGATATACATACCAGGACGTAAACGGATATGTTCTTTCCAATCTAAGGATCTAATCGAGTCTTCGTTATATTCAGCACTAATTTTTGCTTCTGCCATAATTATCAATACTTTAGGGGCATAAAAAGCCCTAGTCTTGCTGCAAATCTAATGCTCGAAGCAAGTTTTGCAATCTAAAAAATAGTAAAAATGGGCAAATGTGGATAAAAGGATTAAAGCATTATCTTTATCCCATCAAAAACGAAGCAACATACCCTATTACCGACCTTGATTTTATCAAAAACAAGGCAATTGAATTAGAAGCAGAAAACCTCCAATTTCAGGATTTTATGAGGAATTTGGACAGTTTAAGCCTAGATAAAGCCGTTTTTGAACTATCTGAAGCTATTTCACCCAAAATTGAATGTACAGAATGTGGCAATTGTTGCAAAAGTCTCATGGTGAATATTGACGAAGACGAAGCGAATAACTTAGCCACACATCTAGGGCAATCAAGGGATGAATTTGATGAAAAATACTTAGACAAGGGAGAATCTGGTCGAATGGTTGTGAATGCAATTCCATGTCATTTTTTAGTTGGGAATAGCTGTAGTGTGTATGAACATAGGTTTGCTGGTTGTAAAGAATTTCCAGCTTTTCATGTACCAGATTTCAATAAAAGGTTATTTACAACCTACATGCATTACGATCGATGCCCAATTATTTTTAATGTCTTAGAGCAATTGAAAATAGATTCAGGTTTTAAACAAGCTTAAACATCTTATTATGCCAATCAAATTTGGGATTGATGTTCTTTTGTCCAATGAACCTGAATGGAAAAATAAACGCATTGGTATGTTAACAAATGATGCAGCCCAAACCAACACAGGTATTTTAAGTAGAGTTATTTTATTGCAAAATGGCTATCATATTGTTCAATTATTTTCTCCAGAACATGGCATAAAAGCCATAGGTGCAGATGGTGCGCTCATGCAGGATGGAATTGATAGCTTTACACAATTACCTATTATAAGTTTATATGGCTCACGTTTTATGCCAACAGCTTTGGACTTAGAAGGTATTGATATCATGCTATTTGACATCCCAGATGCTGGAACAAGATTCTATACCTATTTATGGTCAATGAGTTATTGGATCGAGGCAGCAGCAAAATATAATAAACAAGTAGTGATATTGGATCGACCAAACCCATTGGGTGGTCAAATGGATCGGATTGAAGGGCCAATGTTAGAAGACACTATTTCAAGTTTTATTGGAAGATTCAATATCCCCATCAAGCATCAATGCACATTGGGAGAGCTAGCCAAGTACTTTAATCAAACTCAATCATGGAAAGCGAATTTAACCGTCATCCCATGTGAAGGATGGCAAAGGCCACAATTATTTTATGATTGGCATTTACCATGGGTGAATCCTTCCCCCGCTTTGCAAAATATAGAAGCTACCATTTTATATCCTGGACTTTGTTTTTTTGAAGCGACTAATATTTCTGTAGGACGTGGAACAAAGTATTCTTTTGAATGGATTGGAGCAGAGTGGATCAATTTGAATGCTGTTAAGATGACATGTCAACATGTACTTGGCAAAGATCTTAAAATTGATATTTTAAAATTATCAATAGCAATAGATGGAATTCAAAAAGAAACTGAGGGTTTAAGATTCAAAGTGATTGATCCTCAAAATTATGATGCGGTGATGACTGGTTTATTACTATTAAAAGTGATCAAGGATATTCATTCTAAAGATTTTAAGTGGTTGCCCTATCCAACACAAGCTAATCCAACTGGCAAGCATCATCTAAGTTTACTTTTAGGCATATCCAATGCAGAAGAATTATTTGATTTACCATTACAACAATGGTTGCAACAAGTAAATAAATTAATAAGGGTAAATGAATGGAAGAAAAAAATAGCCCCCTTTTTATTGTATCAATAAGCAGTCAATGAATGGAATTAATTTCTTTTAAAACTTTATTAAATAGGTACTTCGACAGATTTGTCTGTTCTTTTTGTACCAGCATACAATTCATATTCTAATAATCTACAATCTATTTTCGCATTTAAAAATTCAATACGTCTACTTGGTTTTAAACGTATTTTTTTGGCTAATTCAAGGTTACCTGTAAAAATATAGCCCGTCATTCCTTTGCATTTATTCTTCATATAGTCACCTATCCTGGCATAGGTAGCTTCTAATTCTAGCTCTTCCCCTAACCTTTCTCCATATTCAGGATTGATCATTACAATTGCACCCTCTTCTGGTTCAGGCATTTCAGTGGCTTCAAAATCACATATCTGAAAATCAATCAAGTCTTCTACTCCAGCAACAGATGCATTAATTTTTGCTACTTTAATTGCATCTCTACTTATATCAGAAGCAATGATAACCAAATTTGGTAAATGTCTAACTTGTTCTTCGATAATCACTCTTTCTTTGTCATAGACCGTTTTATCATAGCCAATCAAATGCATGAAAGCATAATTATTTCTAAATAAACCTGGTGCTCTCTTTGTAGCAATTAATGCTGCTTCGATTGCTAATGTTCCAGATCCACACATGGGGTTTACAAAAGCACCAAACTTATTCCATTTGGTAGATAAAATAGTTGCAGCTGCTAATGCTTCCAACATGGGAGCCTTACCAGGTAATTTTCGATAGCCATGTCTTGCCAAAGAGTCACCAGAGGTATCTAAGAAAATTTCAGCTTCATCATTTTTCCAAAATAAGTATACAACAGCACCAGATAATTCAGAACCTGTTGAAGGTCTTTTACCACTCACGTCACGCATTCTATCTACCACTGCATCCTTTACCCTTAAATTAGCAAATAAATTAGTTGAGATACTCGGATGAAAGACATTACTAATTACCGAAAAATAACCGTCTGGCTTAATCATCGTTTCCCATGGTATAGAAACTAAATTTCTATGTAATTCATCGGGATCATTACAAATAAATGATTTCAATGAATACATTACCTGACTTGCCGTCCTTAAATTTAAATTAAGACGAATACAATCATTCACGGTACCCGTCAACTCAACGCCTGTTTGAAAAACGCGGTCTACATCGAAACCTAATCCAATTACTTCGGCCCTTAATGCTGGAGCTAACCATTTATTACAGGTAATGATGATTTTATTTCGGTTACTAAATACTTGCATAAGACAAAATTAGTTCAATTATTATAAAAGGCTATAAAAGCAAAAATCCCCAACAATCTTAATTGATATGTTGAGGATTCTTTGTGGGAGCACACGGGCTCGAACCGCGGACCCTCTCGGTGTAAACGAGATGCTCTGAACCAACTGAGCTATGCTCCCTTAAGGAGTGCAAAAATAAGGGGGTAAATTCAAATTCCCAAAAAAAAGTTTAATTAATTTAATTGAACCGCTGGAAGTCTTGTGGACTGGCTATCATAAACAAATAACTCTACTATTTCATAACTCCAGTATTTGGATAATGGTGACTTTTTGAGCAGTTCCTCAACCTCAGTTTTTGAATAAGCATTAATGACAATCCAGGACTGTTGTGTTTCCATGCTAACCGAGTAAGTCTCAACAATCCCTTTGTTTAACAAGAAATTTATATAAGTCCTATGTGCAGGCACTAAGGTCATAAACTCCTCGTCCATGTCAAATGATATAATTGATTGATACTTTTTCATCCTAATCTAAATTACTAAATGTCTTTAATTATTCCATTTCTTGTGTGATAAAATTGCCTAAAAAAGTAAAAAACATAAATCAATTAGAAATTAATGTAAGCAATCCTTCCTCCAGACCCAGCAATAAAAGCACCTTTTTTATTAAAGTGTTTTTTTGCTATATGATAGGAAGCGTTACTTATTGTCTCCCAACTTCTGCCATTATTTTTGGAGATATCAACTCCAGAAGTACCACAAGTAATGATCAATTGATTGTCAATAAATTCAACACAAGATTTATAACCATTTGGATTTGAAATTTGTTTTTGTTTCCAAATAAGCTTCTTTTTAGTTAAATGTTTTAAATCAGATTTTGGTTCTAAGAATAATTCAAATCCAACTATATTTTTATCAACTATTTTGTCTTTTGTAAAATCACCACCAACAATGACTACGTTGTTCCCATTAGGTGAGATAGCAATACTATTTGCACCTGTTGAATTTAACCCTTGTATGATTGGCAAATCTTTCACTTCCCCATTAATCCATAATCTACTGCTTAACCCACCAGTAACTAATACAACTTCATTACCAACTTGAATTAAATTTGAATTGCTAGATGCGAAGAATGCCTCTCCAGTTTTTAATGTAGACTTAAAATAATTATTTGAAACTTGATTCCATGTTTCACCCTTATTATTCGTTGTCAACATAAACAAGGACTCGCCAATTGGATCACCTATCACCACGCCATTATCTTTATCACTAAAATGAATGGCATCTAAAAACATAGATGTATCGCTATTTTCATAAACTTTATACCATGATGCACCTCCGTCTTTGGTTTTCAAAATAATTGCAGGTGCTGCAATAGCAACAATGATTGCTTCTTGCCCATCCCAAGCATGCATGGCTCTGAAATCTCGATTTTCATAGCCTTTAACTTGTAACCACTCAAATGAATTGCCTTCATTGATAGATTTTGCAATCATACCCTTGGATCCACTTGCCCAAACTACCTTTTCAGATGGCACAGACAATGCTCTTATACTAACTCCTTTTTGAAGGGTTAATTCCTTGATTGAATATTGCGCATTCAAATTATTAAATAGTAAAAAAGTACTAACAAAAAAGATTTTAGAAATAGACATGGTTTTATGATTTTTGCAGGATAAAGATACAATATGATACCTTATTGGAAGAGTAGAACTGAGTTAATGTTAGGCGAAGAAAATGTCAAATCCTTGATGGGTAAAAATGTATTAATTATTGGTCTAGGAGGCGTGGGAGGTATTTGTGCAGAAATGATTGTTAGAGCAGGTATTGGCAAAATGACCATAGTAGATAATGATTCAATTGATTTGAGTAATATTAATAGACAAATACCTGCATTACATTCAACAGCTGGTAAACCTAAGGCACAAATATTAGGTGCAAGATTGAAAGATATTAATCCGGATTTGGATTTAACGGTTTTGGAAATATTCATCAAAGAAGATTTAACCAAAGATTTATTGGATAGTACCAAATGGGACTATGTAGTAGATTGTATTGACACCTTATCTGCTAAAACCTTTTTAATTAAAGGTTGTATTGACAGAAATTTACCAATTGTTAGCTCTATGGGTGCAGGTGGGAAGGTAGATCCTAGTCAAATTAAAGTGACTGATATTTCTAAAACATCTATCTGTAACCTGGCTAGATATGTTCGAAAAAGACTTCAATCATTGGGTATAAAAAAGGGTTTAAAAGTAGTTTTTAGCCCAGAAAAAGCGGATCAAGATAAAATCATAGTTACTGAGAAAGCGTTTCCTAAAAAGTCAATTATTGGCACTCTAAGCTATATGCCTGCAATATTTGGCTGTACTGTGGCTAGTGTGGTTATTAGAGATTTAATGGCAAAGGATTGATTTAGATGAATTTGGGTTAAAATTTCTTTGAAAAACGCTCAAATTATCTTTATTTTGCAACCCCAAGGAGATTATTTGAATTGGGGGGAAGATGGTTCGGTAGCTCAGCTGGATAGAGCGTCATCCTTCTAAGATGAGGGCCATTGGTTCGAATCCAATCCGAATCACAAAGCCTGTCACGAAAGTGATGGGCTTTTGTATTTTAGGATGCACCTCAATAGCTCCACGAAGTGGATGGGATGAGTGGAGGATTTGTTTGGAGCTTGCTTCGAAACAAATACACCGCTTAGACCTTAACGAGCAAAGCGAGTAAGCTATTGATAGAGCATATAATAATGGAAAAAGCAAAGAAAGCAAAGCATGCTTTAGAAAGGCTTTGTGCAATATCCTAAAAGGATGTCGGAGTGCAACGACGACAATCCTTTTGAAAGGGTTTGGGCGACATCCTTTTAATCCTCTCTTAACATCAAATTCTCATACAACAAGGATAAATTAAAGGCATAAGAATAATAATCAAATCTTACAATATTGGACTTATTAACGATTCTTTTAAATGGATTATTCAAGACAGAAGCAATATTTGCAACAAAATATGGGTAGTCATTCACTTGTAAAGTTTGTTCATCTACCCCATCAGGAAAATCAATCCTTTCCCCTAATCTTAAAATACTAGTATTTAATAATAATTTTTCTATTGGTGCATTAGTCTGTTCTAATAATTGTTTTGCTTGATTAAGTAAAATGGGTTTTAAAGACAACAAATCAGGGTTATTAGAAAAATAAATCAATCTGGCAACATGATAAATAATTGTTGCTGAGTTCGCATAATGTTGTGATACATATTTAGGATCTGATAAATGTTTATTTTTACGTACTAATTCAACAATCAAATTGAGACTAGCTGAGTCGTTCGTATTAAAAGGGATATTCGCTTTAGTATGCATTAATAATACATTTGATAAAACAGACAAATCTACATCCTTAGGCATTTTGTGACCAAGCCAAGTACTATAAACTGGCCAATGATTATAAACCTTATAAAAACTGCGATTACGCTTTATCTTACCAACACTGTAATCGCTAAATTTTGACTGCAGTTTTATTGCAATTGAATCAATTAATCCTAAGGCAAGCCAAGTGATAGCCGCATCATCAATATCATCTGCTAATGCAAATTTTTCATTAAATAAATTTAGCCAACCTCCATTTGGGAAAATTTGAGCTGGATTTCGGGGCCAAAAATTATAAGTCAGGTTATTTTTATTGTTCTTGAATCTTTCAATATAAGGAAGTGCGTTGCTCTTTGCCTGTGTGAAAATAGATAATTCACCATGTGTCATCTTCTTTTCATATTGGCCCAGATTCCATAAAATCAAGGATGTAAAAAAGACATTGTCTTCTTGTTTCAATCGTTGGCTATAAAAGTACTTTCTAGTGGATGGGAATGATCCTTGTAAAACTGTACCATCATTCTTTATTTGTAATTGAGTTATTAAATTCAATAGATGGATTCGTTTATTCACACTAATTGAATCCTTTATTATTGGTGCAGCATTTAAGACCAAAAACAAAAGCATAAATGAACTTAAAAGGATACCCTTTTTCATATTGAACAGACCATTTTATAACTAAAAAGTGTAATTTAGTGATTATGGAGGTTAAAATAGAAGACAGTTGGAAAAAAGCATTGACGCCCATATTTGAGCGTCCCTATTTTACTCAGATTACTGCGCACCTTAAAACCGAAAAAGCACTTAAAAGAACAATCTATCCCAAGGGCAGTTTAATATTTAATGCATTTAACAATACGCCTTTTGATCAAGTTAAAATAGTAATTCTTGGACAAGATCCCTATCACCAACCTGGACAAGCCATGGGTCTAAGCTTTTCTGTTCCCGAAGGCTGCAAAATTCCACCCTCATTACAAAATATTTATAAGGAATTAAATAAAGATATCGGCATGCCAATTCCCCAATCAGGAGATTTAACTAATTGGGCAAAACAAGGTGTCTTATTATTAAACTCTGTACTAACTGTAAGAGCTGATGAACCAGGTAGTCATAGTAAAATTGGTTGGACTCAATTCACAGATGATTTGATCAAGTTGCTTTCAAATGAAAAAACTGAGCTAGTTTTTATGCTATGGGGAAATTATGCAAGTCAAAAACAAATTTTAATTGATGCCACAAAACATAAAATTTTAAAAGCAGCGCACCCGTCACCATTGAGTGCATATAATGGTTTTTTTGGCTGTAAACATTTTAGTACGGCAAATCAATATTTAATTCAAGTAAAAAAAGATCCAATTAATTGGACGATTTAAAATGAAAAATAAATTAAATCTATATAGAGGAAGAATAATGGCATTTTGGGCACTTTTTATATTTGCTTCTACCATGTTAATTTCTATTTGGTTTTATCTACCCTGTTTCTTTTTACCAGATCCAAATAAAACTAGATGGCATCGTATAATTTCAAAAATATGGATGGGCTTTTTTTTAACGCTAACTGGAATTAGATTTACCATTAGAGGTAAACATCATTTTAATAATCTTGAGCCAGCCATTATCATCTGCAATCATAATAGTTTGATAGATGTTGTTGTTAGTACACCTTTTTTACCAAGAGCAAATAAAACAATTGCAAAAAAAAGCTTTGTCTATGTGCCTATATTTGGATGGATTTACAAATCTGCTTCTGTTATAGTTGATAGAAAAAACGATCAAAGCAGAAGGGCTAGTTATGATGAAATGAAACGAGTTTTAGAAAAAGGCATGGACATGCTTCTTTATCCAGAAGGTACAAGGAATAAAACTTCGGAACCATTAAAATCTTTTTATGATGGTGCTTTTAAATTGGCCATTGATACACAAAAACCAATCATACCAGTTGTCTTATTAAATACTAAAAAGATATTGCCAGCTTATCCAATTATGTGTTTAACTCCAGGAAAAATACAAATGGATATTTTAGAACCTATTTCAATTGAAGGTCATACTATTCAAAGCTTAAAGAAATTAGCATTTGAAATTATGGCTGAACATTATTCAAAAAATAATCCTGATTAGTAAGTTGAATTTGAGAAAGTTCTACTTCTATTGATCTTAAGATCTCTTAAAATTCCTGATTTAGGATTTACTGTGATACTGAATGAACGATAAATACCAATTGGCATCACGTTAATTGCCAATTGCCAACAATGCATCTCTCTAGTTATAAACATGCTAAGTTGTTGAACAGAAAACTGAGATAAATCTACATAACTACTGCCCCCCACTTTCCATTTTGGCGATACACTAAAATCACCAGTAAGATTTAAAGTAGAAAAAGTTTGTAATTTAAACCCAGAGTAATCTGGTTTCATTGTTTTAGAAAATTGAAATGAATAAGATGCAGTCAAAGTCCAGGGAGTATTGAAATCTGTAAATTCAGCTGGATTGGATCTCACATAAAGTAATTGGCGTTGTTGTTCATCAGGCGTCATAAAGGGATCAAGTGGTATACTTTTATTACCTTCTTTATTTTTATCTTTTGACTTGCTTGCAAATGAGGTTGAAAAAGAAACACCACCATTCGTAATACTTCCGAATTTCAGCCTAGAAGGGTCTATTGAAATTTTATTTACCCTGAAACCTTTAGCATCTGTTTCATATGGATCTAAATTAAAAGAAGTAGTTATGTTTAACTTTTCAAATAAAGTAGTTCTTGCATAAAAATTAAAACCACCCAATGCAAAGCTATCAGCCAGGAAATTATAACTAGAGTTGAATCCAAATCCTTCAATTAATTTAAATTTCTTAAACGCATCTGCACTTGTATCTTCTTTATCTTTTACTTTCATTTCCAAGAAATTGTCTACACCAAACCCCATTCCTCCGAAAGTTCCTTCACTAAAAGCACCGCCTAACCCATTGCCATCATATTTTGAAAAACGATAAGTTCGACCACTAGTATCAATTTTTGTAGTATAATGGTATGACTTAGCCATATCTGGTTTGTAATTAACAGAAATAGATGGTCTAATTTCGTGGCGAATAGCTTTAATATTTCCTTTTTTGAACTTATAAGTTCCAAATATTCTTGTTGCTGTACCTACACCAAAACTCATTTGAGTGGCTCTATAAAAACCTTTGTTAATGGTCGTATCTACTTTATTCAAAGTACTATTCCATGTTTTTATATTTTGTTGACCAAACCATTTTTCTTCAAAAGAAATATTTGGAGAAATTGTAATTGGCCCTAAAGATGGAAGTGAAATTGTGATAGGAATGCTATGATTTGCGCCCCATTGCATGGTGTCTAAAATCCTACTTATACTAAAAGCTGAATCATAAAAAGACAATTGATTTTGTAAGCTACCATTGTATCCAATACCAATCTTTTCATACCATTTACCTGAACCAATTTGATCTTTTGATTGAAAAGGATAAATTGTAATAGCATTGAAATTGACATTTGGAAGACTCATATTAACCAATCCAAGGTTATTATTTTGGTTATGTGTAAGGTTGACCGATAAATTATATTTATTATCCCAGGACTTGCTATAAGAAACAGATGAACTTATTTGGTTTTGAAAATTCTGTGTGGCATTATTCAATAAATTTCTATTGTATTTTGTACTGCCGAAATTTACATTCGCGCTAAAGCTTGTTCCTGGTCTAGCTTTAGGGTCCATCGAATGTGACCAATTCAACATATAAGTATTACCTCCTGTGAATTCATCAGCAATACTGTTATTTCTATTTAAAGCACGCGTTTTTTGCAAGCTTAGATTAAAATTACCTAGATACTTATACCTCTGAATGTACTTGCTATTCATATTCACATTCCAACCACCATAAGAATAAATATTCGCCCTTACAGTAGCGTCCATATGTTGGCTAATCACTTTATAATAACCTATGCCTTCAAATCCTAGACCAAAATCTTCACTTGAAGTAAACGCAGGTGCCATAAAACCAGATTGTCCTCCAGATTTATTTAATGGGAAAATGCCAAAAGGAATTCCAATTGGCATTGGTACTCCTTCAAATTCTGGAAAAGCTGGGCCAGACACCCCTATTTTATTGGTTACAATTTTGAGTTTATTTGTCCTAAAAGCAAAATGTGGTTCATCTAAATTACAAGTTGTAAATCTAGCTTTCCATGCAAATGCATCCGTAGGATTCACTTTCTTCATAGTAGCTGCTTGAACGAAAATTTCACCTTGCTGAAAATTACTATTCTTAGTTAGCCCTTTACCTGATTGTAAATTGTAAAAAATGGAATCATTGGTAGAGTTTAAATCTCCTTCTTTAAACCTAGGTTTACTTTTTAAATTACCCGTTGTATCCTTGGCACCAAAGGCAGTGATATTCTGCGTTTGTTGATCAAAAATAATATTACCTGCTTCTAATTGAGCTGTTTTATAGCTGGTTTTAGCATTCCCATACAATAGGAATAGCTGAGATTTTAAAAGCATTACACCAGAATCAGTTGCATTATAACTTATAATTGCATCTACACTGTCTTTAGACAATAGAATCTTCTTTCTGGTAAGAGTATCTGCCTGAGCGTAGGAAAACTTATGTAAAACAGAAATTAATATCGTTAAAATGAGCATTTTAACAATAGAAAGGGGTGTTTTTGCGTTATTTTTGTATCCTGCTAGGTTCACTCCTGCAAAAATAAAGTAAAACAATGTTAAGGAACTGATTATGAAGCAAAATAGAATGATTTTAGCATTTAGTTTTAGTCTAATTGCCCTTTTTTCAGCTCTTGGACTTAGTCTTAAGGCTCAAACCCCCTCAAAATCATTAAAACGCATCGTTATTGACGCTGGACATGGTGGAACTGATATAGGCTCAAAAGGCAAATATTCAACAGAAGCGGCAGTCTCTTTAGCCATTTCTTTAAAACTAGAGAATTACATAAAGCAAGCCATGCCAGATGTTGAGGTTGTAATGACTAGGACAACCGACATTTATCATTCGGTGGTTGAAAAGGCAAAAATTGCCAATGCAGCTAAAGGAGACTTATTCGTTTGTATTCATACTAATTCTGCAAGAGGCAAAGTTGTAAAAGAAGTGATTGGATATACGACAAAAACCTACTATGTAAAGAAAAAAGGGAAAAAAAGAAAGGTTACAAAACAAGTTCCCAAATATAAAACCAGTTATTTACCAAGTACAGCAATAGGTACAGAAACTTATATCTACAATGTCGGTAAATCAGATTTCAGAAAAGAAGTTGCCAATGATATGGTAGATGAAGTGGTAGAACAATTAGACTCAGTTTCCTTGAAGCAAATTAAGGAATATGAATCTGAAATAGATCCAACTAAGAAAATGATGGCAAGTATCCTAGCTCAACAATATTTCCAAAGAGCTGCAAGCTTAGCCTTAACAATTGAAGAAGAATTTAAAGCTTCTGGAAGAGTAAGTAGAGAAGCTAAACAACGGCCAACTGGTATATGGGTACTTCAGGCTGTTGCAATGCCAGCAGTTTTAATTGAGACTGGTTTCATATCTAATCCAGAGGAAGAAGAATATCTAAATAGCGAAAATGGCCAAAATGAACTTTGTGAGGCTATAACCAAAGCGCTTTTACGCTATAAAAACTCTTTAGAGAATCAGCAGAAGGTTAATGCGAATTAGGCTATTTTTTAGCTAAATTTGTGCTCAAATCAAGTAATTTGAATTTTATGCGTGTATCAAATGAAACTAAAGTTGGTGCTTTAACGGTCATTGCCGTAACCTTAATAATTCTAGGTTTCAATTTTTTAAAAGGCAAAACCTTCTTTAAGTCAGGTAATTTTATATATGCAAAATACACCGACACGAAGGGCTTGATTGTGTCTAATCCCGTTTTTGTAAATGGTTTTCAAGTAGGTACTGTTTTTGAAATAGAAAACATGAATGAAAATTTATCTGAATTAGTTGTTTGTATAAAATTGAATCAGTTATACAAAATACCAGCAAACTCTGTTGCTACAATTCAAGAAAATCCATTAGGCACAAATGCAATCAATATTGTTCCAGGTAATGGTACAATATTCATTCAATCTGGTGATACCATTAAAACTGCTCCAGCAACAAGCTTGCTCGGCGATTTTATGAATACCTTATCTCCACTTGGTGAACAAATAAAAAATACCATTAATTCCTTAAAGAATGTATTGGATAATGTGAATCAAACATTAGATGAAGAAAATAGACAAAATTTAAAAGTCATTTTAGCAAACCTATCAACAACAACTGCTAATCTTGATAAATCTATCCAATCTGTGGAAGGTATGTTGAATAAACAAAATGGTTCGATTGCTCAAACTGCAGATAACATAAACGCTTTTACAGCCAATTTAAATCAGAACAACCAAAAGATTTCAAACATTCTAACTAATCTAGATAGTACCACAAAATCCATCAAGGACGCAGATTTAAATAAAACAATTAAAGAAATACAAGTTGCTTTGGTTTCATTAAATACGACAATCAATAAATTGAATAATGGCAATGGAACTGCTGCTAAATTATTGAATGATCCAAATATGTATACACAATTACAGAGTACGATCAAAAGTGTAAATACCTTAGTAGATGATATAAAAGTACATCCTAAACGTTATGTTAGCCTTTCCGTTTTTGGCAAGAAGGATAAGAAAACACCTTTGACAAAACCTTTATCGGATACATTGGCTCATGATTAAATTTTCTACTTATATCTTTTTGTGTTTTAGTTTAATAATTCAATTACAAGCTAAAAGTCAAGACACTACAAAAGCTACAAATACAAGTGGCAAACTGATTGAATTCCTATCAGCTGAAACTTATAATATTAAAAAACAAGACAGCATGGATTATTTAATCCTTGT
Source organism: uncultured Sediminibacterium sp. (assembly GCA_964560215.1). Lineage (GTDB taxonomy): Bacteria > Bacteroidota > Bacteroidia > Chitinophagales > Chitinophagaceae > Sediminibacterium. The sequence continues at coordinate 47,846 of CAZLKW010000006.1, forward strand.
AGGTCATGTTAAAGTTAAACAAGGAACCACTTTATTATACGGGGATAGTATCATTGTAAATGCCACAAAAAATACATTAGAGGGCTATGGAAAAGTGCACATCAATGATGCAGATTCGATTCATACCTATGCAGAATATCTTAATTACGATGGCAATACCAAAAAAGCTAAATTAAGAAAACAGGTTAAATTAACCGATGGCAGAGGAACGCTTACATCAGATTCTTTGGATTATGATGTCGCTGTTAAGATTGGAGTATATAAAAAAGGGGGCAAATTAGTCCGCAATAAAACAGTTTTAAAAAGTACTGAAGGAGTTTATTATGGCATCACAAGAGATGTTATATTTCGCAATAAAGTTTCCTTAATTGATCTAGATAATAGCATTTTCACAGATACTTTAGAATATAATACTTATTCTCAATTAGCAAATTTCATTAGTCCTTCCAAGATAATTAGTGGGTCAAGATTGATTAAGACAAAAAATGGCAATTATAATATAGGTACTAGAAAAGGCTATTTATACGAACGCTCTTCGATTGATGATAGTAGTTATTTTTTTATTGCAGACGAAATAGCGATTGATGACTCACTTGGTTTAGGTGAATTTAGAGGTAATGCTTTGTACAAATCTAAAGACAGTTTAAGTTTTGATTTATTAGCAAATAATATTAAAACGAATCGCAAGAAAGATATCTTATTGGCTACTGAACTTCCTACCCTTTTAGTTAAACAACCAAATGACACTTTATATATAAGTGCCGATACTTTATATA
>CAZLKW010000007.1:0-42469 GCA_964560215.1 uncultured Sediminibacterium sp.
CATTCCATTAAAGAAGGCCTACCTGCCCTACCCAATCAATTAAAAAAAGAATGGAGTAGCAAATTTGGACTGAATCCTTATGATGTTGATCAACTTTGCGAAAACAAGCAAGAAGCTGACTTCTATTTAGCATGGACAGATCATACTAAATTATATAAAGCAGCAGCCAATTGGATCATTGGACCAATTCGCGCTTATCTTAACGAGCATCACAAAACTTATGCAGACCTTGCTCCATTATTACCCCAGTTATCCGAATTATTAGCAATGGTTGATGCGCATTTATTAAGCTTTTCTGTCGCAACAGATAAAGTCTTTAAGGCAATTGTATTAACACCACAATCACCCTTAGAGTATGCTAAAGAACACCAACTGATTCAAAATAGTAATGAAGACGAACTCACTACATGGATTCATACAGTACTAAATAAGCATCCAGATAAAGTAGATGCTTATAAGAAAGGAAAGAAAGGATTGATTGGCGTATTTGTAGGAGAAGTGAAAAAAATAAGTCAAGGAAAGGCAGATCCACAAAAAACAACGCAGCTCTTAGAAACTATATTATCAAAATAGAAAAATTATATTATGTTAAGAAAATTAAGTCTTGTATTATTAAGTTCACTTTTTTTGTTTGCAATTGGTTGTAAAGAAAAAAACCAAGAAGCTCGTTATACCGTTTCTGGAACAATTAAGAATGCTGCAAATAAACCATTGCTATTACAAGAAATCTCCTACGGAGGAAAGCCAATTATTACATTGGATTCTTTGACCTTAGATGGAAATGGAAAATATAGTTTTGAATTTATTGCAAAACAGGAAGGCATCTATCGATTAAGTAGTGGTGATGTGTTAGACATTAGCTTTATTAATGACGAAGATCAGATACAAATAAATGCAGATGCAAACAATGCTAGCAATTTCGTCGTTAAAGGCTCTCCTAACAGTGCATCATTGGTTCAATACATGAAAACCTATAGAACAAAGGACTCTTCTTTATTTGCTACCTTATATACTTTAGATAATTTACAACAAAGCAATGGCAAGGACAGTACTATCCTATACTTACAACAACAAAAAGACCAGAAAATTAAAGCTTTAAATGACCATGTAGAAGAAACCATAAATAATGCAACAAGTCCTGCACTTATCTATTTTGCCTTAGGAATGGCTTTAAGATCAATGGAAATTAATAAAGTACTTGCTATGGCTAAAGCGGTTGCAGAAAAAACAAAAGCTGAACCCTTAATTGAATTTGCAAATATATTGAGTGGTCAAGTGCAAGCTGCAAGTCCTGCTAGTGCAATAACAGTTGGCTCAATGGCCCCAGAAATTGCTTTACAAGATGCAAATGGTAAAATTATAACTCTGAGTAGCTTAAAAGGCAAATATGTGTTGGTTGACTTTTGGGCAAGTTGGTGCGGACCTTGCAGAAGAGAAAATCCGAATGTGGTAGCCGCTTATGAGCAATTTAAAAATAAAAATTTCACCATTTTAGGGGTTTCATTAGACGATGACAAAGAAGATTGGTTAGCAGCTGTTCAACAAGACAAATTAAACTGGTTACAAATAAGTGATTTAAAAAAATGGGAAAGTACTGTAGTTAATACATATCAAATTCAGGGTATTCCATTTAATGTGCTCCTAGATCCAACTGGAAAGATTATTGCCACAGATTTAAGAGGCAGTGCTTTACAAAATACTTTAAAGCAATTGCTTCCATAACAGTACAAACTGTATAAAGCTTGTACATGGTTTATGCAAGCTTTATACAATGATTTTATAGCATAAAAAAAGCGCTTCAATGTTGAAGCGCTTTTTTTATTAAACGATTAAAGACGCTGTCCTCAGGAAATTAAAAATAATTACTTAGACTTTATAAATGATTTGATCAATGCAGGAAGTAAAACTAAATTAGTCAAAGTACTAACGACTAATGTAATTGAGGTTAACCACCCTAGCGCTTTGGTCCCACCAAAATCACTAAAACAAAAAATAATAAATCCAGCCACAAGCACTAAGGATGTATAGATAATACTAATACCAGTATGTTTAATCGTTTGAACAAGGGTTGTATGTACTTGGTAATTCAAATGCGGTAATTCCTGTTTATAGTTCACTAAGAATCGAATGGTTACATCTATTGCAATACCTAGAGCCACACTAAATACAAGTACTGTAGATGGTTTTAATGAAATACCAGTCCAGCCCATAATACCGGCTGTGATAAACAATGGCACAATATTAGGAATCAGGGAACAGATTAAAATTGGGAAAGATCTAAACAAGAAAATCATACAAATGGCAATTAATAAAAATGCCCAAAAAATGGATTCACCTAGTCCCTTTACAATAAAATTACTGCCTTCTAAAAATGTAACACTACTTCCGGTAAGCACTACATTATATTTAGCTGTATCAAAAATTGCACCAGATGCACTATCAATTTTATTCAATAGTATGGGAAGCTTTGCACTACCAATATCCTTCATGTTCACTGTGATTCTAGTTTCACGCTTAGAGGAATCAATAAATTTATTCAACAATTGAGCAGGATTATTTCCTGATACTTTAGCACTCTCTTTTGGAGCAGCACTTGCAAAGTAAGGACCAATAAAAGCCATTTCAGTTCCTGTTGGAACGGCATAGGATAAGCTATCACCATCATAAAATGACTGCTTTGCAAATTTTACACCTTCTAATAAGCCCAATGGCTTACCTAATTCAGGTTGTTCAAGTAAGAAAGTATTAAAGGCGTCTATTTGTTCTAAAGGCTTTATCGATCTAATTAACCCGTTTGGTTTTTTGGTATCTACCACAATTTCTAATGGCATTACACCCCCAGCATTTTGTTCAAACCATTTAAGATCGGTGTATAATTTATCTTGCTTTGGTAAATCGTCCACTATAAATGCTTCTTTCTTAATTTGTAATACGCCCACTAATGAAACAAGTACTGCGATCATTGTGATACCAAAAACCCACTTAGTGTGGGTAAAAGCCCATCGCTCAATTTTTAATAATATTTTCTCTAAATATTTATTTTCCAGGTAACGAACATGCTTTTCCTTGGGTGCAGGTAAATAGGAAAGGATTGGTGGGATAAAAAATAGACTAATAAAAAATAAAATCATAATATTCATGCCCGACACCCATCCAAATTCTTTAAGTAAAGGACTTTTTGTTAAAGCGAATACAAAAAATCCTATTGCTGCAGTTATATTACAAAACAAAGTCACTACACCCATTCTGCCAACCATTTGAACTAGCGCTTTGTCTTTGTCTAATGTCTCTTTAAAAGAAGTATGGTATTTATTTAAAAAATAAATACAATTCGGTATCCCGATCACCACAATCAATGGTGGTATCAATGCAGTCAATAAGGTTATTTTTTGTCCCAATAAAACCATGCTGCCTAGACTCCAAATAACACCAATTAATACTACAGCCAAACTCATTAGCGTCGCAGAAATAGACCTAAAAAATAATAACAAAGTAATTGCCGATAAAACAAGTGACCCAATTAAAAACCATAGCATTTCCTTTTTAATTCTATCCGCCATAATGGTACGAATAAATGGCAGACCGCTAACATGCACTTCAGTATTTGTAGATTGACTAAATTGATCTAATTCATTTTGTAGTCCCGCAATAATCTTCGTTCTAGAACCACTATTAATAGAATCAGCAATAAAAGAAACTGCCATAATATAGCTACTACTATCTGGATTATATAATAGGTATTTATAAAATGGGAGGTTTTCAAATGTATTTCTATCAGCAAGTAACAAGCTATCGCTTGTATAAGGGGCATGAAATACTCTTGAAGCATTGAATTTTGTATCGATACTATCTTTGACAATGGTATAAGTAGTGGGTATACTCATCACTTCTGCCACAGAAGTATTTTGCTTTATCTTTTTGTGTAATGCATCCACCTTATTAAAGAAACCTTTTGTATAAAAGGAATCTGTTTTAAAGCCCACTACCACCGTCGTTCCATCCACGCCATATTTTTTTACAAAATTGTTATAGACTACAAACTTTGGATTATCCGATGGGATGGCTTTAGTATACTCATAGCTCAATTTAATTTGAGCAGCAAAATAGCCCATCACAAGGGTGGATAGTACCACAAAAAACAAATACGTTTTTTTAAACTTTAATATATTTTGACCTAAACGATACCACATAATTATAAATTTAAAATTAGACAACCCATAAATAAGCTGCCAATTGTGTAAATACACCTATGAAAAGTCCTACGACCAATTCTTTTTTACTATGATCACTCACCACTAACCTTGAACTTATAACCAAAGCTGTTAAAACAATTGCAAGAGGCACCCATATCGCATTTGTTATTGGATAAAAAACACTTACTAATACGATAGAAGTGGTAATCCCCGCAATGCCCATTGCATGTAAGCTTACTTTCATGAAATTATTAACGGTCATACCAATCGCACTTGCAACAAAGATTCCTAAGTAAAAGAATTTTAAAGCAATGGGCTGATCTGTGAAATTTCTACTTAAATAATACATCCACCAATAAAAAAACATGGTGATGACATAAGGAATGATTCTTTCTTTTTGTGTTCTTAAAAAAATACTCTCACTTAACTTTAATCTCCACAATAAGAATACCGCAAAAGCTGGGAAAAAAGCAGTTAACCATGCCACACTGAATAAACGCATTTTTAATTGCCAATCAGTTATACCCACAAATTCAAAAGGCAGGACCTGCATTAAATAAAGGAAAAAATAAGTTGGGATAAATAGAGGATGAAAAATATAGGACAATAAATGTGCTAAATACTTCACGATCATTGGTTGGGATTTTTCCATATTGTATTGGTCTACCATTCTTTTCTTAGTCTAGCGACTGGTATGTTTAATAATTCTCTATATTTTGCAACAGTTCTTCTTGCTATATTGTAACCCTTTTCTTGTAACAACTCTGTTAATTCATCATCGCTCAAAGGCTTTAATTTGTCTTCCCCCTCAATTAATTCCTGAAGAATTGCTTTTACTTCCTTGGTGCTTACCTCCTCTCCACTATCCGTTGTCAAAGATTCACTAAAAAAATATTTTAATAAATAAGTGCCAAATTCAGTTTGCACGTACTTACTATTTGCCACTCTACTCACTGTAGAGACATCCAGATTTGTTTTTTCTGCAATGTCTTTCAAAATCATTGGACGCAATGAAGTAGTATCACCACTCAAGAAAAAGGCAGATTGATAATCTAAGATTGCATTCATGGTTAACAACAAAGTTTGTTGTCTTTGCAAGATCATCTCAATAAACCATTTTGCCGCATCAATTTTTTGTTTAATAAAAAAGACTGCTTCTTTTTGTGACTTGTCTTGTTTCTTGCCGCCTTCGTATTCTTTCAACATTAATTTATAATCATCGCTGATCACCAAAGGTGGCGCATTACGACTATTCAATGTCAACTCTAATTTGCCATTATTAATCAACACCGTGAAGTCTGGAATAATATACATTTCAGCCTCATTATTATAACTTGTTTCGGCGCCAGGTTTGGGGTTTAAAGTAAGAATTTGATGTAAAACCTCCTTCATACCAGACTCATCTAAATGAAGGCTTCTTTGTATTTTATCATAATGTTTACGGGTAAATTCTTCGAAGTATTTTTCAATGATCATGATGGCAATTTTTCTTGCTTCATCATCTGAATATAATTTACCTCTATTATCAGACAAATGTGCCGACTCTCCTTCACCTTTGCTGCGTAATTGTATCAATAAACATTCTTGTAAATCTCTAGCTGCAATACCAACCGGCTCAAATGATTGTACTTTTTTTAAGATAAGTTCAATTTCTTTTTCTTCGACCCACATACTTTGCTTGAAAGCAAGGTCGTCGGCAATTGATTGCATTGCTCTTCTTAAATAGCCGTCATCGTCTAAACTTCCTATGATTTGTTCTGCAATTTTAAACCCTCTTTCATCTAATGCCAACATACTCAACTGATCCATCAAGACTTCGTGCAAACTCATTTCCGCTTTAATTGGAATGACCTTGTCATTGTCTAATTCAGGATAAAATTCGTCTCTAGTTTTATAATCGGCTACTTCATCATCATAACTATACTCGCTAAGCTCTTCATTACTCATCTCGAATTCATCCACAGGGACAGCCTCTTCATCCTCATGCATGTCCTGCAGCAATTCATCATTCATCTCTTCTGGGGATGTAAAGTCAGACTCTAACAATGCAGCATCTACCTCTAAAGCTGGATTTTCTTCCAACTCTTCTTTAATTCTTTGCTCAATTTGAGCACTAGGAATTTGCAACAACTTCATCAATTGGATTTGCTGAGGCGACAATCTTTGTAATTGTCTTTGCTGCATGGATTGTCCTAATGCCATAACCTTAGCTTATGCTACAATTTGTTTTAATACAGCCAAGAAAGCTGCACCTTTTTGATGTACTTGCTCTTCGGTCCATGTTAAACTAATCGCGGTAGAAATACATTTACTCATAACTGCATCACTCTTAGAGAAGTCTGTATCTTGAAGTGCTAACAATGCTTTTTGTTGTGCCTCCGATAAAGGATATAAACTGGTGGCATTTTTTAAATGATCCCACTTTCTAATATAATGCCAGTTATTTGCGAACCAATAAAAGTTACCAGCAAGAATTCCAGCTTCTTTAAATGCAGCAATTGCCTTTTCTGTTAATTCCTGACTTGGTAAAAACCAAGTTAAAAAGCTTGCGCTATCTCCAGCAGGATCTGGCACTACTCTAAATTGAATACCTGGAACTTGCTCTAAATAAGAACGCAAAATTTGATTGTTCTTTTTTTGAATCGCTAAAAATGTATCTAACTTTCTGATTTGAGCTAAACCAACAGCAGCATGTAATTCACTGATACGGAAATTATAGCCCAATGCAGGGTGCAAATCGGCACCTCTATCTACGCCTAAATGATCATGACCATGATCTGTAAAAGCATCCGACTTGGTGTAGACGTCTTTATCATTTGTCATCACAACCCCACCTTCGCCACATGTAATTGTCTTTACAAAATCAAATGAAAAAGTTCCTGCATGACCAATGGTTCCCAAATGCTTTCCTTTATATGTACCACCGATACTCTGACAAGCATCTTCTAGTAAAATTAAATTATGTTCTTTACAGATTGCAACCAATGCATCCATATCCGCCATACTACCACACATATGCACTGGCATCACACACTTTGTTTTGGAAGTTATCGCGGCGCGCACTGCAGCTGGTGACAAAGTCAAAGTTTCATCGATATCCACTAACACAGGAATCGCACCTGCACTTAAAATTGCTTCAAAGCTTGCAACGAATGTGAAAGCTGGCATAATCACCTCGTCACCTGCACCAATACCCAAGGCTGCCATCGCTGTTGTTAACGCAGCAGTACCACTTGATGTAAGTTGTGCATATTGAGATCCAAAAGTGCTACAAACAGCTGCTTCAAGTTCTTTAGATTTCCAAATCCCCTTTCTGGGACCATCAAATCCATAACGCATTAAAATTCCTGTTTCAAGGACTTCATTTACTTCTTTCTTTTCTTCTTCTCCAAAGAATTCAAAACCGGGCATATGCTTGATTTTTAATGATAAACAAAGGTAGTTTAAAAAATGAAAATTGAGGGTTTTTCCGTATTTTGCAGTCCTAAAAAAAAGACTAGATCCCATGGAGTATAACAAATTGATATCCGTATCTGGAATGTCAGGTTTATTTGAATTATTGACAAGTAAAAGTGATGGTGCAATCGCGAGATCACTAGAGACAAATGCTACCCAATTTATTAGTTCAAGATCCTATCAATTTTCTCATTTAGAGAGCATTGAAGTGTTTACTACTAAGGAAAACGTGTTTTTGGCGGAAGTTTTTATCGCAATGGGGAAATCAAAAGAGGCCCTACCTAACGAAAAAGATGCCAAAGCAACTCAAGGATACTTCAAAAAAGTATTCCCAAATATGGATTTTGAGCGCGTTTATGCGAGTGATATGAAGAAAATGGTAAAATGGTTTGCACAATTACAAGCGCATAAAGTAGAGCCAACATTACCTGAATTGGATGAAGAAGAATCAGAAGCATAGTAAGCTTCCATTAAAAAAGCAACCTTGCTGATTCCACCACCTAAGGCTTTAAATAAATTTTAATATAAAAGGCTTACCTAATAACAGGTAAGCCTTTTTTTATCCTTAAATTGCAGTATACAAATTCGTTATGAAAAAATTAAGTTTAACTATCTTATTGTTTGCCGGTTTGGCCACAATCGTGCATGCCCAAAAAATGAATGAGAAAAAGTGGGTAAGAAAGCAATTTTCTGCTTTGAATATGAATGAGAAAATTGGACAATTAATGGTACTAAGAGCGCATAGCGAATGGAAGCAGGATAAAATAGATTCACTGAGTGAATTAATCAAAAAATACAATGTTGGTGGCTTATGCTTTTTTCAAGGCGGACCGGTTCGTCAAGCAATGCAAACAAATCATTACCAAAATATCACCAAGACGCCTTTGTTTATTACCATTGACGCAGAATGGGGCGTAGGTATGCGTTTGGATAGTGTAGAAATGTTTCCAAGACAATTGTCAATGGGTGCTTTTGCATCTAGCAATTTAGTCTATCAAATGGGTGCAGCAATTGCAGAACAATGCAAACGCTTAGGTATTCAAATTAATTATGCACCAGACATTGATATCAATAATAATCCATTAAACCCAGTTATTAATGACCGTAGCTTTGGACAAAGCAAAGAGAAAGTAATTCAACAAGGTGTTGCTTTTATGAAGGGCATGCAAGACAATGGTGTAATGGCAACTGCAAAACATTTTCCTGGACATGGTGATGTAACAGTTGATTCTCATAAAGATTTACCAGTGATCACAAAATCAAAAGCAGCTTTAGATAGTTTAGAATTAGCGCCATTCAAAGCTTTGATTGATGCCGGCATTGAATCGGTGATGGTAGCTCATTTATCTGTTCCTGCAATTGACGATAGACCAAAATATGCCACATCCATTTCTCCGAAAGCTGTCAATGGTTTATTAAAAAAAGAGTTGGGCTTTAAAGGGATCAGTGTCACTGACGCAATGGACATGAAAGCAATTGCGAACTACTTCCCACAAGGCGAAGCCAATGTACAAGCCATTTTGGCTGGCAACGACATGTTATGCTTGCCAGGCGATATTGGTCAATCCATCAATAAAGTAAGAGCTGCTGTAAAAGAAAAAAGAATTAAACGTTCAGATATCAATGCGAGAGTTCGAAAAATATTAACTGCTAAATATAAATATGGTCTTTCTTCCTTTCAACAAATTGATACCACTAATATTGTAGCAGATTTAAATCAATCTGTTGCAACCATCAATACTGCAATGGCTGTTCAATCACTTACTTTTTTAAGAGCGACGAATAGTCCTGAATTGAATAATAAGACAGCCTATCTTGCTATCAATGCAAAAGCTTCTAATCTATTAACCAGTTCTATTACTTCAAATTATGGTGTTAAAGTTTTTCAAACAAATGGTAAAGATGCAAATGAACTAGCTTTAATCAATGATAGTTTAAAGGCCTATGACCAAGTCATTATTGGCTTACATGGCTATAACAGAAGACCAGCAAATCACTTCGAAATTCCTGCTGCTACTTTACAATTTCTAAACGCCGCAGGACATGAGCATTGGATTCATTTGATTTTTGGAAATCCTTATGCAGTTAGTGATTTTAGTAAAATAAATAATATTTTATTGGCGTATGAGGATACAAAATATAGCCATGCAGCTGCACAAAAATGGCTTGAAGGTAAAGCCCAAGCAAGTGGTGTTTTACCAGTGACTATCTCAACTGGATTAAACTATGGAATGCTTTCAGAAGCACCCGTTAAAAAAAAAATTCTAGCAGAACAATGTCTTCCAGCAATTATTGATCAAACTAAGCTTGCAATAATTGATTCAATTGTTGCAGATGCCATTTTACAAGAAGCAATACCAGGCTGTCAAGTCTTAGTCGCTAAAGACAATCAAATTGTATTCAATAAAAGCTATGGCACAATCGCAGGGACGAATACACCGCTGGTAACCAATGCAACTTTATATGACTTAGCTTCTGTTACAAAAACAAGCGCTACGACGGTTGCAATCATGAAGCTAGTAGACGAAGGCAAGGTAGATATTGAAAAAACCATTGGCGACTACTTACCATGGGTAAATGGTAATCCTAAAGCAAAGATCAAATTAAAGGAGCTACTAGTTCATGAAGCAGGCTTATATCCTTACATCAAATTTTACGAATCCTTATTAGACAAATCTGGCAATATTGATCCTAAATGGATTGTACCTGTTCAGGATGCTACACATCAGTTAATGGTGACGCCAAGCAAATACCTAGCTAATCATTTTATGGATAGCATTCGTGTTAAAATATTGAATAGCCCTATTTCGTCCCCTGGAAAATACGTTTATAGTGATAATGATTTTATTTTTTTAGGCAATATAGTTGAGCAAGTAACTGGTATGAATCTTCAGGAATATTGTACTAAAACATTTTATGGCCCAATGCAAATGCGTACAACAGGATTCTTGCCCCTTAATAGAACCGAAAAATCTAATATCGCAGCAAGTGAGTTGGATAATTATTTTAGAAAAGAACTTATACAAGGATCCGTTCATGACGAAGGCGCATCAACGATGGGTGGAATTGCTGGGCATGCTGGTTTATATAGCAATGCCACAGATTTGGCAAAATTATACATGATGCTATTAAATAATGGCATTTGGGATGGACAAGCATACTTAAAATCCGAAACAATTAAACAATTTACAAGCTACCAATCTGAAAATAGCAGAAGAGGCCTTGGCTTTGATAAAACAGCGAAAGACAATGCAATTTCTAAAGACCCATATCCGAGCTTAAGCGCTCCTTCAAGTGTTTTTGGACATACTGGATTTACAGGCACCTGTGTTTGGGCAGATCCAGACAATCAACTATTATACATTTTTCTTTCCAACAGGGTATTCCCAACAAGAGACAATAAAGCATTTAGCAAACTAAATTTAAGAGCCAAAATTCAAGAGCAAATTTATCAAGCCATAAAAAAATAAAATGCATAAATGGATTTTTAATTTACTGCTGTTACTTATTATACAATCTGGACTGAATGCACAAATTCAACTAGGCCCAGTTGGTAGTTGGCGCGCGCATTTTTCGAATGAGTCAATTCAACAAATCATTCAAGGTGACCAATTATATATTGCGGCTAAAAACCAAGTCATTTCAATCAATGCAAAACAAGAACAAGACTATTTAAATACCACGAATGGATTACATTCTATTGGTATTCATAAAATTGGATGGAACCCCTTAGGAAATCAACTCGTAGTAGTTTATAAAAATAATCGAATAGATATTGTACAAGGCGACCAAGTTACACTTATTGATGACATAGAACAATCTACCCTCTTTTCAAATAAATTAATCAATGATCTTTTTATCTTTAACAATAATGCCTATCTATCATGTAGTTTCGGAATTGTTGTGATAGATCTATCAAGAAAAGAAATTAAGGAAACAGTTTATCCCAATAATACCCGTGAAATTGTAAATGTTTTACAGACAACTCATTTTAATAATAAACTATTGGCGCTAACAGAACTCGGAATTTGGTCTACAACCATAGGAAAAAATGATGGTTGGACAATGGAAAAAAACAATGGCATTGCTGGTATTCAGAAAATGTTTGTCTTTAAAAATCAATTGTATTTTGCCACAAAGCAAGATGTTTATTCAGAACAATACAGTAATCCTGTCTATCAAATAAATTCAGGTACTATTCAAGCAATAACAGTTGATCAAGATCAAGTATATGCGATTATAGAAGATGGAAAAAAGGGCGCATTGATTCAACTGAATAATAATAAAATTAATACCATCTTAATTGATTCTACTATACTTGAACGCCCCGTTTCCGTTTTGAAAGAGGGCAATACTTTTTGGGTGGGTGATCTTAATAAAGGCTTGTATCAAAAAAATGCACAAGCACAATGGATGAATTTAGGTGGCCCATCTTCTGCAATTTCAAGTCAGGTTGCAATATCGAATAACCAATTAATTACAAGTTATAGTAAAAATAAAATTGGGATCTCTAGCTTTAATGAAAACGGCTGGACTAATTTAGTTCAATTGCAAAATCTAAACTTATCAAATATTGATGCTGTCGAGATTGATCCTAAAGACCACACATGGTGGATGGGTATGGGGGCAGAATTAGTTAACTTCAACCCTTTCTTAAACACTATAATTAAATCCTCTCCTCATCCTGGAGAGGGCGTCATTCAGTCTATCCAACTAAACCAAAATGGCGACATATATCTATTGAAAGAGGGCCTTGGATTGGTCTTTAAAGAAGCTAGACAATGGGCCAACTACCCTATTCCTGGCAAATATGCATCTACTAATTTAAAAAGAATGATAGCGGGAGATGAAGGATTAAGTTGGATTATTGGACCAAGTCAGCAAGGTGTTTTATTATTTCAAAAACAAAATAACCAAGCAATTTGGAAACAATTAAATACAGGAAAAGGATCGGGGAATTTACCAAGCATGGAAGTAACTGCAATTACAAAAGAAAGAGATGGCACTATTTGGGTAGGAACAAATAATGGAATTGCAATTTTTCAATGCGCTACTATTAATGAAGCATGTGACGCCTATTGGCCAATTGTTACAAGTAATGGATTCAATGGCTACCTTTTTCAAAAAGAAACAATTCATTGTATTAGTATCGATGGGGCTGACAGAAAATGGATAGGTACCAATAATGGCGCATGGTTGATAAGTAAAGATGGTACAGAAGTCATTCAGCATTTTACAAGTAAAAACAGCCCTTTGCCAAACAATATAGTCTTATCAATTGCTATTGAGCCCAATAACGGTGATGTATTTTTCTTTACTGCTGAAGAAATAATTAGTTATAAGGGACAAGCAACAGAAGGGAAGCTATCACAAGAAAAAATAAAAGTCTACCCCAATCCTATTGCACCAGATTATAATGGACCTATTCTTATTAAAGACCTTGTGAATAATGCTTTAGTGAAAATTACAGATTTAAATGGACAACTTATTACACAAATGAGGGCAATAGGCGGACAAGCAATATGGAATGGACTTAATCAATACCAACGAAGAGTTGCTTCTGGAATTTATTTAATTTTTGTTCGAGATGATGAAGGAACTGAAAAAGCGGTAGGTAAAATAATGGTGACTGCAGGTTATTAATTTGCAGTATATTCAAATTGTTTAAACATTTTGAATTTCCATGAATCTCTTTCTCCTTGTACAACCCTGTACATCAATTGTCTTATCTTATTGGTTGGCTCTTTAATGGTGGTATCAGTTGGGTAAACTGGAAACTTTCTAAATAATACACCTTCTACTAATTTATATTCATCCTTGCCTCTATAGCCTTTACTTGCTTCTAAATCATTTAATAGATCAGGGAATATAATTGGTGCAATGCTTTCATTGTTTTGTGAACAAATTGGTAAAATGCTCTTTTTACCAGCAGCGTCTTCGATGAAAATAATGATATCAGGGAATCCATCCATATTTAGATCATCAATCTCAGCTCCAAAAACCCTTGCCTTAATTTCAATCGAGGCTTCTCTTGATTCTGATTTAAAACCAACTGGTCTAATATTCAAAATATTTCTATCAGGACTTCTATTGATACATGAAATGCGGTAACCAGCTTTGCCAATTTTCATAGTACTATCATACTTAGGCCAAGCTTGTCCAAAAAGTGGAGCAGTCAATACTAAAAAAAGGAAAGGTAAAATTATGCGCATACACTAAAATTGATCTTTCAAAGTTAATAGAATAGTTTTAATTTTCCACTTAAACACAGTCTATGGCATTTGACCTAAAAATACATGAAAAAGAAGGCCTGAAAATGGTACAACTTATTGATAGTAAAACACATACTGTAATTGAAATTGAATCAAGCGGCGCATTAATGAATAGCTGGAAAGTGATTGTTGAAGGAAAGGCTTTAGAACTTATATTAGGCAATCCTTCTAGCTTGCTACACAGTAAGGAACCTAAGGAAACCATGTCTAAAGAGGAGCCTCTAAGTTTTGAAATGAATGGTTTTCGAAGTGGCAAAATGAGTCCTTTTTCTTGTAGAATAGAAAAAGGTAGGTACCAGTTTGACGAACAAAATTTTGAATTTAATAAATTTTACCTAGGGGAACATGCAATGCATGGATTAATTTATGATGCCAACTTTCAAATACAATCAACAAAAATTGATAAAGACTGCGCTAGTGTTCAACTAGCATTTGAATACCAAGGCACTGACCCTGGCTTCCCTTTCATTTATCAAATGTTGGTAGAATGGACTTTATATTCCAACAATCAAATCAACGCAAAAACAACAGTTATTAATAAGTCTAACCATAAAATGCCCATCATGGATGGATGGCATCCTTATTTTACACTAGGAGGAATTGTGAATGACTATTTGCTTGAATTCAAATCGATAGGAAAAATTGAAATGGATAATGCTATGATACCAACCGGAAAAATCATAGAAGAAAAATATTTCAATGATGGGCAAAAAATAAATATTGCTCATTTTGATGATTGCTATCAATTAGATCCGATCCAAAATGAGGTTACCATTCGTTATCAAGGAAAAACCCTTACAGTATCACCCAAGCATAATTATCCTTATTTACAAATTTACACGCCTGATGATCGTCAGAGTATCGCAATTGAAAATTTAAGTGGTGTGCCAAATTGTTTTAATAATAAAATGGGGCTCCAAATAATGGAACCCCATGATGAAATTTATTTTGAAACCACTTACCAATTTAAGTCAGACATAGCATAATAACGAAATAAATAAAATCACAAAATCAATACAAGCGATGTTGAACGGTCAGTTAAATTAATTTTGCATTACTGCTGTAACACTAATTTCAACATTTACGTTTCTAGGTAAAGTTTTTACAGCCACTGTTTCACGAGCAGGGAAATCTGCTGTAAAGTAGCTACCATAAACCTGGTTTACTGCAGCAAATAAATCCATACTACTTAAAAAAATACTTGTTTTAACAACATGATCAAAATTGATTTTAGCTTCTTCAAGAATCGCTTTGATATTTTCCATTACCTGCGTCGTCTCTGCTTCAATCGAAGACAATACCAATTCACCTGTTGCTGGATCAAAAGCAACTTGGCCACTTGCAAATAAAAAACCATTTGCAATAACAGCTTGGCTATATGGACCGATAGGCGCTGGCACTTTATTAGTTTGAATGATCTGTTTTGACATATTTATAATTTTAGAATTGCAATTTCTAATTTTTTGACCAAAACCAACCTATTTTTGCGCTACAATTTTAGAACTTGGCAAAATTATTAATCATAGATACTGCTTTAGAAGAAGCGATCGTTGCAATCAGCAATGAAGGTAAAATTATTGCCGAACTTTCAAATAAGGAAACGCATAGTCATGCTAGTTTTATTCAAGTGGCAATTGAAAAATTACTTGAAGCACAAAATATTGTCATCAATGAAATCGAAGCGATTGTAGTGACGTTAGGACCAGGAAGTTATACAGGTTTGAGGGTAGGATTAGCCACAGCAAAAGGTATTGCTTATGCAATCCAAAAGCCAATAATTGGGCTATCCACCCTATCAGCGTTAGCACATAAAGGGGTGAAACTTGCTTCAACATTTAACGATGAATTTCAAGTTTTTTCAATGATAGATGCAAGAAGAATGGAAATATTTGGGTCCATCTATAAACCCTCTTTGGACTTAATCTTGCCTGAGCAAGCAATCGTATTGGATCAAAACCAATGGGACAGCCTTATTACCAAGCCAACTATTTGTATCGGCAATGGCGCCGCGAAAACAAAGGATTTTACTAGCCTATTTGAAGTCTTTTACCAAGATGGTAGCTATACCAGTGTAGATTTGCTAGAAATGGCTACTGAAAAACTAAAAAACAGGCAATTTGAGGATTTAGCCTACCTGAGCCCGAATTATCTTAAAGAAGTTTATATCCTTCCTGCCAAATAATACATATTATAAAATATTATGTATTATTAATTCATTAACTTTGCACTGAATCAGAATTCATAACCCCCAATATGTAATTTGTCATGAATCAAACATTAAACTTGCTACAATTAGCCAATGGTACCACACCATTAAAAGTGGATTTAATCCATAGCAAGAAAGCTGCTATGATTTTAAGAGCATTGAATCACAAACTTCGTCAACAGATTTTAAAATTAATTGACGAACATCAAAAAATGACTGTAACAGAAATCTATGTAAAACTTAGATTAGAACAATCAGTTGCCTCTCAACATTTAGCCATATTAAGAAGAGCTGGTATAGTTGTTACAATTCGTGAAGGTAAATTCATCTTTTATATGGTGGATTACAATCGCCTTGAACAAGTAAACCAATTCGTAGAACAATTAGTCGGATAATATGGAGTTAAGTTTGGCTCAATTTTTAACCTTATCTAAAGAGGATTCAGTTCAAATTATTGACACTAGAATTAGTTCGGAATTTCTAGAAGGTTTTGTACCTAATTCTATTCATGTAGAGCTGGATGAAATAAAAACTTTGAACGCACTCAAAATAATGGAGCAGGATTGCCCCATTATTTTGGTGTGTACGAATGGCACAGAAGCATTAGCAATTAAAAAATTTGAACTATTAGGTTACACTCAAGTGAAAGGTTTTTTAAAAGGCGGATTTGCTACTTGGGTTGACGCAGAACAAAAAATAGATTTAATCATTGAGGTAGAAGTAGATGAATTAGCAATGGACATTCCATTTGACGAATACCTTATGATATTAGATATTCGAACAGAAGATGTATACGATAAAGCACATATTAAAGACTCCATCAATCTTCCTTTAATTGAATTTAGTGACCCTGGTTCAATGTCTGAATTAGACGAACACTTCAATATTTATATTATTGATGATTTAGGCAAACAGTTATTACTCGCTGCTTCTGTTCTAAAAAAACAAGGTATTCACAATATTAGAATTGTACAAGATGGTTGGAATGCTGTTGAATTTTTGAAAAACAAATTCACAATTGTGTCTTCTCCTAAGAAGCCAAGTATTACTGAAAATTAGTCTACTAATAAATGACCAAAAATAGCTGCGTCATAAGTATAACGCCATCTACGATGGCTCCATAGATAATTAGCAGGGTGTTGTTTAATTTTTTCTTCTAAGAACTTTACATATTGTGCAGTCAATTGCCCATCTTTAAAATAATTAGGGGCAGTAGTCATTAGTTCATAATGCGCATGATAATAGCCTCTTTTTGTACTATGGAAATGAATGAATACCTGTGCGGTATTATTTAGCTTAGCCCCTTTCTCTGGCCCTTTCACAAATGGGGTTGGTTGCCCAAAAAATGAAACCCAATAAGCAGACTTAGGATTGCCTGGATTTTGATCCGCAGCTAGAGCCATTGCATATTGACCACTAGAAGCGTATTGATGGAATTGATTTTTGAAATTAGTAGCAGGAATCATAATGCTACCATACCTTTTACGCATGTCTAAAATAAGTCTATCAAAAAATTTATTACTTAATGGCATATAAACTGCAATAAGTGGATACTTGCCATATTTTGCGGCACCCCAGTTTGCAAATTCCCAATTGAAAAAATGTCCTGCCATTAACTGTACATTTTGTCCAGAAGCATATAGTTCATTAAGTACTTCTACATTAGATGTAAATCTTTTTTTGAACGTTTTGTCGGACATGGAAACCAATTTTATAGTTTCGAAAAATGAATCCGAAAATTTTTGATAAAATTCTTTTGCAATTTTTTTACGCTCCATTAAGGTTTTATTAGGAAAGGCAATGGCAAGATTATGATCTACCACAGCTACCCTGTATTTGAAAATTTTTCTTAATAAAAATGCAACCCCATCACTCAGTAAATAAATGATAGGCCATGGAATTAATGAGATCAAATAAAATAATGCGTAAAAAATAGAATACATAAAATATTAATTGCTTGGCTCAACCCATGCATTGTGTTCTTTGAGTAATAAAATTAATTCATCTACGGCAACATTGCTGTCTATATTTCGCTTCATCACTTCTTTTCCTTTGTAGAGGGTGATTTTTCCAACCCCACTTCCTACATAGCCGAAATCCGCATCTGCCATTTCTCCAGGACCATTCACAATACAGCCCATAATAGCGATCTTCAAACCTTTTAAATGATTGGTTACCGCTCTGATTTTTGCTGTTGTTTCTTGCAATTCAAATAATGTTCTACCACAACTTGGACATGAAATATATTCGGTTTTAGATATTCTAGTTCTTGTAGCTTGTAAAATTCCAAAGGCAGTTGTATTTAACAATTGCTCCAAACTTGCATTGTTAAAATAATTACGACCAGACACATTGGAACCTGTGATACTTACTTCATAAGCATCCTTCGTTAAACCTAAACAAATACCGTCTCCGATACCTTCTAATAACAAAGCGCCTGTTTCAATTGCAAAATGGATTAAATGTTCGTCTGTTGTTTGCCACTTGGAATCTGTCACTAACACAATCGGTTGGTGAATGTCTAATTGCATTAATTTAATAGCCATTCTTCTTACCGCTTGCATCGCATTTTTACATTGACTACTCAAGCAAAAAACCACTGTCGTATCTTTTGCAATCTGCATTAATAATTCGTCAGCAATTGGATGATGATCACTATAACAATCTAATTGAACAAAATTTAATTGAGGATGCTTTTGGGCAAAAGAAATATAGCTTGCAGCATCTGTAATAGGATGGTACTTTTCTGTATTATTTGCCAATGCACAAATTGCAGGTGAAGCAATAATACTTAATGTGCCAGGTAGATTAAAATTAATTGGCGCTTGTCCAATAAAAACATAATCTGCTGCAGCATCTGAGATTGCCCACTTATCGGTAATGGCATCATAGGTATAACCTATTGCCACTAAATCAGCTTCTTTGATATTGGTTAAATGACTTAGGTCAGCCACCACTACAGGGACTTGTTTGCCACCAATATTTTTTACAGCAATCGTATTGTTTCTTTTATATTCGAATGGACTATAAGGTAATTGTGTTATAGCAGGCAGTTGTTCTGCATTTTGATCAGAATTATCTGCATACCTTTTTACTAAATCATTACAAACAGGAATTTCTAATTCTGGATCTTCTGTTAAACTCACTCTAATTGTATCACCAATACCATCTTCTAATAATGTGCCAATACCTATTGCACTTTTGATTCTTCCATCTTCTCCATCACCTGCTTCCGTTACACCTAAATGCAATGGATATAATTCATTGAACTCTTGATGCATTTGCTGAATCAATAAACGATAAGCTTGAACCATTACCTGAGGATTACTTGATTTCATACTCAAAATAATCTGATGGTAATCCAAACTTCTAGCTATTCTTAAAAACTCCATCGCACTCTCTACCATTCCAATTGCAGTATCACCATAACGACTCATAATACGATCGCTTAAGGAACCATGATTGGTTCCAATGCGCATTGCAGTACCATGCTCCTTACATATAAGCACTAAAGGTGTAAATCTTTCTCTTATGCGCTCAATCTCTTCTATGTATTCTGCATCCGTATAATCAATCTGTTCAAACTTTTTCTTATCAACGTAATTACCTGGATTCACTCTTACTTTTTCGACAATCTTTGCGGCAATTTCTGCTGCATTAGGTGTAAAATGGATATCCGCTACCAATGGCGTGGTGTAGCCTTTTGCTTCAAGTGCCGTTTTAATATTTGCTAAATTTTCTGCTTCCTTTTTACTTGGCGCAGTTACACGCACCAATTCAGCACCCGCTTCTATACAACGAATCACTTGAGCAACAGTAGCCTCCGTGTCCATTGTATCTGTCGTTGTCATGGTTTGAACACGAATTGGATGACCACCTCCAATGACTAGATTGCCCACTTTTACAGGCCTAGTTTGGACGCGCTTATACGATGTTAATGATTCAGAATAATATTGCATAAATTGTTCGAATTAGATAATAATTTATAATTCAAATTAACGAACCCCTTTGAAGAATCCTTCTTTCATTAAGATTGACTTCAATAAATTAATATTTCTATTTTTTAAGTCATTGCCATCCGTTGCACTTGTATGCAATACAAAGAAATAAGGATGTAAGTTCTCTTCTATATATCCAACTACCCATGTTTGATTTCCAAGGGCATTATCTGTTGCAACTAAATAACTTAATTTATAATTAGAATTTGCCTCTTTCAAAATCATTTTACTAAAAAGCTCTTGACTTCTTTTTTGAAAAGGCAAACCTTTAAAATACAATTGCTTCATAAAGCCTAATTGCTCATCGGCAGTAATTAAAAGAGATTCATCTCTCCAAAAACTATCCATATTAGCACTCACAATACCTTTGCCATAATGAATAGAATCAATTTCTTGTAAAATTTCATTTCTCCCGATTTGTTTTACCAATTGTTGATAGTATAAAGATGAATCAAGCGATACCCATGTATTGGTATCTGCATTTAACTGTCCTTTATCAAATCCAATTAGAACAGGCAAAGCGAAAAATGTATTCAATGGCGCATAAGCACTGTCTTTGTAGGCAGACAAATTATAAATGGTAAAAGCTTCTGTGCTGTTTTCCATTAATGCAAAGCTGCCTTTCATGCCAGCGCTGTCAATTTGTTTGCCAATTGCGTCATTGATTTTAACATTGTTTGGGGTGCAAGCAAATGCACCAAAGGCGATAAGAATTAGAGCTGAAATCTTTTGCATAAAAATAAATTGAAAAGGCTATGAAACAAAATACACTCCACAAGTAGATGTGAAGTGTATTGTGCTATAATTTATGTGTAACAAATACTATTGTACACCCAACAATTCCACTTCAAAAATCAAAGTAGACCCAGGTCCAATTACTGGTCCAGCTGAACGTTCACCATAAGCTAATTCAGATGGAATGAATAATTTCCACTTACTTCCAACTGTCATTAATTGCAAAGCTTCTTGCCAGCCTTTAATCACACCGTTTAATGGAAAACTGATTGGCTCACCTCTTTGAACTGAACTATCAAATACTTCCCCGGTAATTAAAGTGCCATGGTAATGACATCTTACAGTGTTTTTTAAAGTAGGCTTTGTGGTATCTGTACCAGCCACCATTACTTCATATTGTAAACCATTGGTTAAACGAACCACACCTGGTCTTTTTGCATTTTCTGCTAAAAATGCCGCGCCTGCTGCTCTGTTTACAGCGATTTTTTCTGTACTCATTTTATCTTGGTAGTTTTTAATACATAAATCAATTAAGCTATCTGGAATAGCTGATTTGGCAATAATACCAGCCTGCATACCTTTTTTGAATAAATCAAAATTGACATCCTGTAAACCTTGTCCTTTTAAGCTTTGTGCAATTCTATATCCCAAAGCATAAGAGGCACTATCCTTTGTTGATTTAAGAAACTGTGCAGCAGTGTAAGTGACAGCTATTTTTGATTTTGTTACTGGTACAACTTTGGCTGGATTTGCTTTTTTTAATGTTGTAGGCGCTTTAACTTGAGCAGCTGGCTTGGTTTGTGCCCAACCAGTAATACCGCCTATTAAGGTCAATGCAACAAATATTGTTTTTCTCATCTTCGAATTATTGAAATTTAGACCCCAAAAGTACGCCAGAATCAGTTTAATTAGCCAATAATTCTTGAATTCTTTGCGCTACCCTTTTTGCTTGAAAGTCCTTGATAATCAATGTCATTTGAGCGGCTATTTGAGTATTGCATAAATTACCAATACTTCCTTCGTGTTGGTGCTTTAATTCAGTAGAATAAGTAAAATTACCAGCTTCAATATCTAATCCTATTTTTTTATAGGCATCTCTAAATGGCATACCGCCATTCACTAGTTTATTCACCTCCTCAACACTAAATAAGAACTTGTATTTTGGGTCGTTCAATAAGTCTTTTTTTACTTCCATACCTTCTATCATCAATGATGCCATTTCGATACAATAGTTTAACTCTGTGAATGCAGGAAATAAATGTTCTTTTAATAATTGCAAGTCGCGATGATAACCCGAAGGCAAATTGGTTGTCATCATCATGATTTCATTGGGCAATGCCTTAATTCGATTGCAATAAGAACGGATTAATTCAAATACATCAGGATTTTTTTTATGTGGCATGATGCTTGATCCAGTTGTTAAAGCTTCTGGAAATTGGATGAAGCTAAAATTTTGATTCATAAATAAACAGGCATCCATACTCAATCTAGCAAGCGTATCTGCTACATTGGCCATGGCCATGGCAGTCACACGCTCCGCCTTCCCTCTCCCCATTTGCGCATACACCACATTATAATTTAACTGATCAAAACCTAATAATTCAGTTGTCCTAGTTCTATTTATTGGGAAAGAAGAGCCATATCCTGCTGCAGATCCTAATGGATTTTTATTCACCACTTTATAAGCCGCATTCAACATAATCATATCGTCTACAAGGCTTTCTGCATATGCACCAAACCATAAACCAAACGAAGAGGGCATTGCTAATTGTAAATGCGTATAGCCAGGTAATAAATCCGTTTGATGTGCTTCACTTTTTGCTTGTAATAAATTGAAGAAAGATTGTATAGACTCGGTTAACTTGATAATTTCGGAACGTAAAAATAATTTAATATCTACTAGCACTTGGTCATTTCTACTCCTTGCACTATGAATTTTTTTTCCGATGTCCCCAAGTCTTTTTGTTAAAAGCATTTCCACTTGTGAATGGATATCTTCTACACCAGCTTCCAATTCAAAATTACCAGTCTGAATTTGATCATAAATTTCAATCAAAGCTTTTTTGAGTTGCACTTGTTCCTCCTTAGTCAATAAACCTACTTCTGACAACATCGTTGTATGTGCAATAGAACCCAGTACATCAAAGGCGGCAAGGTATTGATCCATTTGCTGATCCTTACCAATCGTAAATTGCTCCACTAAGCTTGAATTTTGATTATTTTTTTGCCAAAGTTTATTCATAAGATAAAATATTTTCAAGTAGTTGTATATAAATTTCGACGCCCGATTCAATTTCATGTAGGTAGATGAATTCATCTGCAGTATGGCTTCGAGCAGAATCACCAGGCCCCATTTTTACAGTTGGGAAAGACATTAATGCTTTATCAGATGTCGTAGAAGATCCAAAATACCCTTTACCTAATGCA
This sequence comes from uncultured Sediminibacterium sp., assembly GCA_964560215.1. GTDB lineage: Bacteria > Bacteroidota > Bacteroidia > Chitinophagales > Chitinophagaceae > Sediminibacterium. The sequence continues at coordinate 23,288 of CAZLKW010000007.1, forward strand.
ATACCTGATTGAATCAATACATGATCCAATGCTATACCAGTGGATCTTAATCTTAAACTTCTTGGTATTACTTTAGAACGAACATTTTGAGTAATCGTTTCTAAAATTGCTTCGAAGGAATACAATTCATTAACCCTAATATCGACTACCATTTTACAAGTAGCTGGCACCACATTATGTTGCTTATTATCCGTCTCAATTACAGTCACACTCATTTTAACAGGGCCTAATAATGGAGATACTTTATCAAAAGAATAGGTCTTAAACCATTCCAAATCTGCTAGTATTTTATACAAAGCGTTTTCGCCTTCTGATCTAGCAGCATGGCCAGCAATTCCTGTCGCTTCAACATCTAATACCATTAGGCCTCTTTCTGCAATAGCCATTTCTAATAAAGTTGGCTCACCTACAATTCCAAAGTGGATGGATGGAATTGCTTTTAGGACTAATTCAATTCCATTAGGTCCTGAAATTTCTTCTTCTGCAGATGCTACAAAAACGAGGTTATAAGGCATGTCTTTTCTATCATAGAAGTATAAAAAACAAGCGATCAAACTTACTAGGCATCCGCCAGCATCATTCGTACCTAATCCAAACAACTTGCCGTCTTTCTCAATAGGTTCAAATGGATCAAGCGTATAAGCTTTATTTGGCCTTACTGTATCGTGATGAGAATTCAATAAAATAGATGGCTTATGGTCGTCAAAATATAAATTAGTTGCCCAAATATTATTATGAACACGATTCGCAACGATATTATTTTTTTCTAAAAAATTTTGTATGCAATCCGCAGTCAAGTCCTCTTCTTTACTAAAAGAAGCTATAGCTACTAATTGCTTTAATAATTGCACTGCTTCTGATTGAAGCTTTAGAACAAAAGGAAGATTAGGTTGATATTGTTTTTGCGTTGACATTAGATTGTAATTGTTGTACCTATAGTCCCATTTATTAAATCATTCAATTTTTCTGCCTTGCCAATAATAACAGACTTTACACCTCCCTCTAAAGCTTTAAATGCATTATCAATTTTAGGTAGCATTCCTTCAAATATAACTTTCTCTGACTTGAGTTTTGAATAATTTGTTTGATCGATTTTTTTAATCACTGAACCAGGATCATTCACATTCAATAAAACCCCCTCTTTTTCAAAGCCATAAATTAAATGCACATTATATCGAGTAGCCATTTCTACAGCTATTGATTGAGCAATCGTATCTGCATTGGTATTCAATAATTGGCCTTCCCCATTATGTGTAATTGGTGCTACCACTAATTTCATCTGACTAGCAAATAAAGCCTGTATCAAATCACCGTTAATTGCATCCACTTCTCCCACAAAACCATAATCTATCGTTTCATGCACTCTTTTATGTGCTTCAATTAGATTCCCATCTGCACCTGATAAACCAATTGCATTGACGCCAATAGATTGAAGTTGTGCAACAATATTTTTATTGATTGCCCCTGCATAAACCATAGTGACAATCTTAAGTGTTGCTTGATCTGTCACTCTTCTTCCATCTATCATTGTTTGTTCTACACCCATGCTATTCGCCAAACTAGTGGCTAACTTACCACCACCGTGCACTAAAATTGCCTGACCCTTGATAGAAGCAAAAGCATGAAGGCATTCGGTTAACAATATTGGATTGTCAACTATATTGCCTCCTATTTTAATGACGTATAAGGTATCCATAAGTTTTACTATGCCTTTTATTTTGGAACTATATTATTTTGAAGCATCCATTGTTTTTAACATTTCAGCCAAGACTGCCTGTGCTGCCCAAACTCGATTAGAAGCTTCTTTTGTAACCAAACTATTTGGTCCATCTAAAATTTCATCGCTCAACTCAACATTACGTCGAACTGGCAAACAATGCATCACTTTTGCATTATTTGTCAAGTCTAGTTTGTCATTCGTCAACATCCAATTTGAATCTGTACATAAAACTTTCCCGTAATCATTGAATGCACTCCAGTTTTTTACATACACAAAATCTGCGTCTTTTAATGCAGCTGCTTGATCATGTGTAATGGTAGCACCTTTGGTATACTGTGTAGCTAATTCATATCCTTCTGGATGCGTAATTACAAAATTTGCCTCACCCCATGCATTCATCCATTGACTAAAACTATTGGAAACACATTGAGGGATGGATTTAATATGCGGCGCCCATGTCAAAACCACTTTAGGTTTTTTTTGATTGAATGCACCATTAGAAGCCATTGATTCTTGAATGGTAATAATATCTGTCAATGATTGCAATGGATGTAAGGTCGCAGATTCTAAACTCACCACTGGGATCCCAGCATATTGGATAAACTGGTTAATAACCTTTTCACTATAATCATCTGCTTGATCGATTAGTCCAGGAAATGTTCTTATGCACAAAATATCAAAATAGTTTCCAAGTACAGGAGCGGCATCTTTAATATGTTCAACAGTTGTGCCATTCATAATAACACCTTCAGTATATTCTAAAGCCCACCCTTCTTTATCTACATTAAAAACGATGGCTTCCATGCCTAAATTCTGTGCAGCCACTTGAGTACTTAATCTTGTTCTCAAACTAGGATTTAAAAACATCAAACCAATTCTTTTACCCAATCCTAAATTTTTATCAAGTAAGGGGGATGCCTTATACTCCATTGCTTTTTGAACAAGCGCATTCATATTCGTTACATCCTTTACACTAATAAATTGTTTCATTTGCACTATTTAAATGGTCTTTTCATGCAGCTGCGCAATCGCGTCCTGCAATCTATTTAAAAATAAATCGATATCTGTTTTAGTAATCGCCAAAGATGGCAATAAACGAATGACATTCGGTTTTGCTTCTCCAGTGAATACTTTAAATTCGTTTAACAATACTTTTCTAATGTTTTGCAACCCCTCTTCCATTTCAAAGCCAATCATTAACCCTCTTCCTCTCACCGTTTTCACACCTTTGATTTGTTCCAAAGCATTCTTCAAGTATGTCCCTAATATATTTGCATTTTGGATCAATTGATCCTTTTGCATCACTTCTATCACAGCTAATGCTGCAGCACATGCTAGAGGATTACCACCAAATGTAGTACCTAGCATGCCAAACTTCGCTTGAATATGTGGTGCAATCAAAATGCCCCCAATTGGAAATCCATTTCCCATACCCTTCGCCATTGAATAGATATCTGCATTGACACCAGCATGGTCATGCGCAAAAAATTGACCCGTTCTACCATAGCCACATTGCACACTGTCTGCAATATAAACAGCACCAAAATCGTCACATGCTTTTCTGATTGCTTGTAAGAATTTGTCTGATGCTTCATGAATTCCTGCAACCCCTTGAATGCCTTCAATAATCACTGCTGCTATTTGATCCCCTTGCTCGGTAAAGCATGCCAGCAATGAAGTAATATCATTCAAAGGAAGGAAAATAATATTGTCTGTTTCGTTTACAGGTGCCACAATACTTGGATTGTCCGTGGCAGCGACTGCTAAAGAAGTTCTACCATGAAATGCTTTATTAAAAGATATAATTTTTTTTCTGCCAGTATGGAAAGAGGCAAGCTTCAATGCGTTTTCATTGGCTTCAGCCCCGCTATTACATAAGAATAATTGAAAATCTTTTTTACTACTAACCACATTCAATGCATCTGCCAATTGCGATTGGATTGGCATGATCACTGAATTTGAATAAAAGGCAATTGCATGCAATTGATCTTCTATCCTTTTTACCCAATGCGGGTTGGTATGACCAATACTGATGACCGCGTGTCCTCCATACATGTCTAAATATTCCTGTCCCTTGTCGTCCCATACACGGCTTCCTAATGCTTTCGTAATAGCGATTGGATTTAAAGGATAAACATTGAATAAAGACATTAGATAAGATTATAAAATGATTGGAAAAATTAGATTGTTTGGATAAAGAATGATGATTGATTAAATATTCATGATTGAATTGTTAAAAATAATTTGCTTTTAATTTCAAACCAGTTGTCTCTTCTATTTCAAACATCAAGTTCATATTTTGAACTGCTTGACCCACTGCTCCTTTTAATAAATTATCAATCACAGAATGAATCGCAATTTTATTACTCTGCTTTTCGATATGTATTAAACACTTGTTGGTATTCACTACTTGCTTTAAATCAATATTATTTTTTGAAACATGAGTAAATGGATGTGTTGAATAATAGGATTCATACAACTCATAGAGTGCTTCTATAGACAAATCAGAACTAATAACCGAGGTCACAAAAATGCCTCTTGTAAAATCTCCTCTCCAAGGCACAAAATGTACATCCGCTTTTCCATTACCCTGAAGCTGTGCCAAACTTTGACCAATCTCATGTAGATGTTGATGCTCTAAGGTTTTATAAGCTTGTATATTATTTTCCCTCCAACTAAAATGACTTGTTGCAGACAAGCCCTGTCCTGCACCAGTTGAACCAGTTATACCAGTAGTATATACATCGGTCAATAGCCCTTTAGCAGCTAATGGCAATAAACCTAATTGAATTACTGTGGCAAAACATCCAGGGTTGGCAATATTTTTTGCTTGTTGAATTTCACTTTTTTGTAATTCTGGTAATCCATATACAAATTTTCTATCTCCAATGTGCGAAGCACTTGTCATTCTAAAATCCTGAGATAGATCAATAATTTTTACTTTCGCTTCTAATACATTTGTTGCTAAAAAATTCTTAGCATCGCCATGACCCAAACATAAAAATAATACATCTATTGATTGATCTAATACATTTGTAAATTTCAAATCTGTGTCCCCTACTAAATCAGCATGTACTTTACTCACCAATTCTCCTGCATTGCTTGTGCTATGCACAAAAGTTATTATTGCATTAGGATGTCCTAATAGCACACGTAGCAATTCACCACCTGTATATCCAGCACCACCGACAATTCCAACTTTTACTTTTTGCATCTTGAATTATTTATTCGATTCTTTTACATGATGATATATGCCTACTTGATTGCCAAATATTTTCGTAAATCCTCTTACATCTGCACCAGTCCATCCTGTATTCATCTCTCCATATTTGCCAAACTTAGCACTCATTAAATCATTCGGAGATTCAATACCAATAATCTGGAAACGATATGGATTCAATTGAACAGAGACTTTGCCAGTTACTTGTTCTTGCGAATTGAATAAATAAGCTTCGATATCACGCATCACTGGATCCAAAATTTGACCTTCATGCAGCCAATTTCCATAAAACTGTGCCAACTGATCTTTCCAAGACAATTGCCATTTTGTTAAAACATGTTTTTCTAATGCATGATGGGCTTTTAATATCACCATCGGTGCAGCAGCTTCGAATCCAACCCTGCCTTTGATTCCAATAATAGTGTCACCCACATGTATATCCCTGCCAATACCATATGCTCCAGCAATGGATTGAATATGTTGAATCGCTTTTGTTGGATGCGCAAAGCTTTGTCCATTTACTTTTACAATTTCCCCTTTTTCAAAACCGATCACCATTTCCTCTTCTTGTCCCTCTTTAGTCATAGGTGTTGGCCAAGCAGTTTCTGGTAAAATACCTTTAGATTGTAATGTTTCTTTACCTCCAACGCTTGTTCCCCATAATCCTTTATTGATAGAATAGGCTGCTTTTTCAAAATTCATTTCGACCCCTTTTGACTTTAAATAGTCTATCTCGGCTTCTCTGCTTAATTGTAAATCACGAATTGGGGTTAAAATTTCAACTCCAGGGATTAGGATCTGGAAAATCATATCAAAACGCACTTGATCATTGCCAGCTCCTGTGCTACCATGAGCAACTAATGTAGCATCTAATTTTTTCACATGTTCCGCTATATGTAAAGCTTGGCTTAATCTTTCCGCACTTACACTTAATGGATAAGTATTATTCTTTAAAACATTCCCATAAATCAAGTACTTAATGATGCTATCATAATAGCCTTCAACTGCTTGTACCGTAGTATGTGTTTTTACACCCAATGCATATGCATGTGCTTCAATTTTTTTCAATTCAGCATCATCAAATCCACCCGTATTCACTACCACACTATGTACTTCTAAACCTTTATCCTCTGTTAAATATTTTACACAAAACGTCGTATCTAAACCACCGCTAAATCCTAAAACAACTTTTTCCATGTTCATTTATTTTTTTGGTTCAAATAACATCGCAGTACACATACAGTTTTTGCGATCTTTTCTCATTAAAATTTCATAGTTGACACAGCTTTTACAGCCAGCCCAAAACTCTTCATCATCTGTTAGTTCACTATAGGTCACTGGCTCGTAACCTAACTCGGAGTTGATTTTCATAACTGCTAGCCCTGTTGTTAACCCAAATATTTTTGCATCAGGATACTTATCTCTAGAGAGTTGGAAAATAGCTTGTTTTATTTTTTTTGCAATACCACTTTTTCTAAAAGCGGGTGCTACAATCAGTCCACTATTTGCAACAAACTGACCATGCTGCCATGCTTCAATATAACAGAAGCCAACCCATAAGCCATCATCGGTGTGGGCAATCACAGATTTACCTTCTTCAATTTTTTGTGCTACATAGGCAGGACTTCTTTTCGCAATGCCGGTTCCTCTAGCTTTTGCCGAAGACTCCATTTCGTCTGTAATAGCTTTTGCATAAGATACATCTTCAGCAAGTGCTACACGTACAATAATTTTTTGTTCCAATGATCAATAAAAATTTAAAAGAATAACAGTGTTGGCGTTAAATTACTTTCGGGGATTTTTCCACTGATAGGGGCAATTGCCAACTGCTCGTCCTATCAGAATCCACGTCGCGTTAAATGCGATAGCCTAAAGGGACTGTGTACAACAAGGGTTGCTGCAAAATTTGCAGAAATCAATAATGTATAAATATGACCTTGTTTCATGTTGAGGACAAAATTATACAATAAAATAGACAAATTAGGACATAATAAATGGCTATTTAAAATTTTAGGCACCGCTTGAGCTGTTTTTATTTGCAAGTGAATAGTTGTTAGTATTTTTTGAAGGCAATTTTAGCTTCTATTTTATACTAAATCATACCTTTGTACAAATCATCACCTATGAAAACAACCCTCCTAAATGGCGTAAAATTATTTTCAATTTCTTTCTGTGTTTTTTTAATGGCTTGTGGAAATGATGCTGCCAGCAAAACAGAAACAATGGATAGTACTTCTACTAGTACAGCTGTAGATTCTACAGTAACATATGATATCAGCTTAGTAGACAATAAAAAAGATCCCACATGCGGCATGCCAGTTACAGCAGGCATATCGGATACGGCACATTATGAAGGCAAAGTAATTGGATTTTGTGCAACAGGATGCAAAGAGGAATTTTTGAAAGATCCTAAAGCAAGTATTGCAGCTGCCGAGATGAAATAAGAGCTTATATATAAAATAAACATACAACAAAAAGCCCTCATCAAGTATTACACTTTTTGAGGGCTTTTATATTCATTCAACTTTGTCTTGTTGTTGTAAATACATCGAACGAAAGATGAAAAATAACTTAACTAAATAAGTAATTAATATCCTCCTTAGTCAAGGATTTCACAAAGCCATCTTCGTCAGAAATTAATTCTTTAGCAAGTGATCTTTTACGATCTTGTAGTTTCAAAATTTTATCTTCTACTGTATCATTACAAATCATTCGATAAGCGAAGATATTTTTTGTTTGCCCAATACGGTGTGTTCTATCAATCGCTTGTTGCTCTACTGCTGGATTCCACCAAGGATCTACTATATAAACATAATCAGCCGCTGTTAAGTTCAACCCTACACCTCCTGCTTTTAAAGAGATTAAGAAAACACGACAGTTAGGATCATTTTGGAATCGGTCGATTGCTTTTTCTCTTTCTTGTATAGTACTAGAACCATCAAAATATTCATGGTCAATTCCTAGTTTCGTTAGAGCTTCTCTAATCAATCCAAGCATTCCTAAAAATTGAGAAAATACTAAAGCTTTATGTTCACCAATATTCTCAACTATTTCTCTTGTTAACTCCTCTAACTTAACAGATTCATTAGGATAAGACTCGTCTTTAATAATTGCGGGGCTGTCACAAATTTGACGCAATTTCATTAAACCTTGTAAAATTGATAATTGAGCTTTTTGCACACCCTTTTCTTCTACCAAGCCCATCAATTTATCGCGGTAATCATTTCTGTAAGCCTCATAGATCTTGCGTTGTGCAGTACCCATCTCACAGTACAATACCATTTCTTGCTTTTCTGGCAAATCCTTTGCCACTTGCTCTTTCGTTCTTCTTAAGATAAATGGAAATACAAATTTACGTAGATGCTCTTTCTGTTCTTTCTCATCAAACTTATCAATTGGCATAGAGAAGTTATGCTTGAAATATTCAACCGATCCTAGCATACCAGGGTTTAAGAAATTCATTTGTGCATAAATATCAAAAGTATTGTTCTGTAAAGGCGTACCACTTAAACATAATTTATTTTCTGCCTCTAACAAACAAGCTGCTTTGGTCACCTTACTTGTTGGATTTTTGATTGCCTGACTTTCATCCAAAATCACGTAATCAAATTTAACTTCTACAAAGTTTTTAATATCACTTCTTAAAGTACCATAAGTAGTAATGATCACTTCCACTGAGTTGTCTGATAATTTTGCTTTATTCCTTGTGCCACCATGATGAATCATGAAACTTAAGCTTGGCGTAAACTTTTTTAATTCATTCTGCCAGTTAAATAACAAAGTTGTTGGACAAACCACCAAGGCTAGTAATTTTCCTTTTTTCTCTTTCAAGTGTTGTAAGAAAGATAAAGTTTGGATGGTCTTACCCAATCCCATATCATCTGCCAAGATCCCACCCCAACCTACATCGTGCAAATAATTCAACCACTGGAATCCACTAGCTTGATAAGGTCTTAAAATTGGATCTAAATGTGCAGGTGGTTTTACATCAGCAATCGTATAATGCTCTCTGATCTTTTCAAATTTACCTTCTAGTTGGAAAATCAATTCTTCCTCGTCACGTTGCTGGTATAATTCATCTAAAACAGAGAAATGGTACTTGCTTAATTTTAAATTATCCACCTTGCCTTCTCCTACCTTAAATAATAGTGCATATTTATTCAACCACTGTTCTGGTAAGACACCTAAGCTACCATCTTTCAATGGGACAAACTGTTGTTTATTCATCAACATTGTCTTGATGTCTTGAATGCTTACTCTTTGTTCGCCAAAAGAAATCTCCACCTTAGCGTCAAACCAATCTGTGTTACTACTAATATATAATCTAGTGGTTGGCTTGGCTGTATTAAACTTAAATTGTTTTAATTGCTCAGTGCCAAACAATAGAATTTGTTTCTCTTTTAAAGTATCTATAAATAGGAAGAACCAGTTATTCTTTAAAACTTCGGATCCTTTCAGTGCCAATACATTGCCTTCGTTAGGTCTAATAAATCCAGAATGCAATTGCTCTATAATCCCTACCAATTGACGTTCCGCCGCTAAATCCCTTTCTAATATCATCAACTTGTCGCCTAATTGCTGAATGACAGACGGGCCATCTTCCTTTTGTACCACAATATCATTATAAACAAACAAAGGCTCGAAAAATAAGTAGTCCCCGTTTTCTTTCAAAAGAATTTGTAATTGCGGTTTTACGCCTTTTACTTTTTCTTGTGATACATGATCTAATGCAACTGCATAATTTTTGGACAAAGGCAACACAGTAGACTGCAAATAATTAGGCCACTCTTTTGCGGAAATTTTCTGAAAGCCATTTGGCAAAAATTGTTCTACCCAATTTAAATCCATTCTATTTTTCCAATAGAAAAATTGCTGTGCTTGTTGGAATAAAAAATAAGACTTTGCGTCGTTATCTACTAAGTTTACAGGGCCATTAGGCAAAATAACTTGTGCATGAACAATATAATCTTCTCCTGTTTTCTCTACTTTAAAACTTGGCTGAACAGGATGAAAAATCAATTCTGATTTAACCAAATTCGCTGTTGTAAAGGTTTTATTGTGGCCTACGAAAAACACAAATGGATGTTCTGACAAATCACGCCATACTTTTTCCATTTTAGGATGCAAGTATTCTTGCATCAATTCTTTGGTTTCATCAGGCAAACTTGCTTCATCTGCATGAACAATGGTATCCCAAATACCTTGAAAAGGAGAATTCTTATTCAAGTACTTGGTCATTTCCACTGGTTGTAATTTTCTTACTGTTTGCAACAAAACCTTATCGTCTTCTTGGATATCATAAGGCGTCACAAATTTTAAGATATCAATCTTCTCTACCTTGCCAACATACTCATTCTCTTCCTCATTTGCTTCTCCTCTAACCACATGAAAAGACAAATAGGGATAATTATGTTCATCTTGCTGAATGACTAAACCATATCGCTCAATCGTTTTTTGAGGCCCTTTAATTTTGCTATCATCTGAATCAGAGGAATCCACTTTCTTACTATGGGATTGAAATCTTACCACTTCGATTGGCAGTGCTTTAGTTACTGTTTCGCCTCCATTTACTTTTTGAATACTAGGATCTAATACTTTTAAGAATGGCTTTCCGTCATGATAAGTAAATTCAAATTTATCTTTAATGTCATCGGACAAGCTATACCCATACAATGCCAATAATTTATTTTTTTCTCTATCCCAATTACGAATTGTCTCAAAATAGTCTGCCCCTTTTAATTGAAACAATAGTAATAAGAGCATTGTTTTATGAATACATAATGGATAAGCCGTCTCGGACAAACAATCACAAGAAGTATCAAAAAAACGTTCTTCATTTTTCTGAATAATCAAATGATGGGTTTTGCCCTCCATATCTAATTCCGCAACCACTTTTTCATTTTCACTTGAAATGATATGTGGACGGATCGTTTTTAAAGTCTGCTCCGCCTGATCGAATGTGGCAGAAGAACAAAGCATCTTGATCGATTTTAAATCGATGGCTTTAGTTCTAAGTAAGGTATGTGTTGTTTTATAAGATGTCGCTTGGTATTCTAATTGGTTTTTATCCAAAAGATCTTGAATAAAAAACAAAGCAGCAGCTTTATGTCTACATACTTCTGATAAATTATATGGACAACCACATCTTAGTGATAAGGTTGTTGCAGAAGTGAAGTTTTCAATCGTTACTTTATAGTAGGTGCTGTAACCATCGTCTTTTACGCGGCAATGAATGTTACCAATCATTGGATCGAATTTGACCAATTCGATATTTTTTAATGCAAAAATGCGTTTACCACGACGGATCACTTCTTCAGTGCCGTAACTATAAATATGTTTAACAAGATAGGGTAGTGCCATAATTAAAAATGCAAATTACCCTCTGTAAAAAGGGCAATTTGCAAATGTACAACTTTATAGGCTATTTTAGGTAAAAACTACCCCTGATTCACTAGGGCGCCACTTTTGAAAATAGGCAAAGATGGAGCGATATCCTTTGTAACGCAGTATAGCATGTCTTCCTCCAAGCCATAAGCTGCCAAACGATGCCAATGGGTAACCGTTTTAATGTATTCAGATAAGTTATCTTTATGCTGGTTGTATAGTTGATTAGCCATAAAACTACTATCGCAATGAATGGTAAATTGATCTTTAATTTCCTCAATCACCGCTCCAGCAAAAAGGGCATCTTCGATATTGAATCGGTTCTTCCATCCAGAGCAACCTAAGATTACGGGTGCATTTTGTGCTTTTAAGAATTCTACCACTTTCGTTAAATTAGGGAAAGAGCCAGTGATGATTTCTTTAGCACCTTGATTCAATGCCATATGCAATAACTTAGTCCCATTGGTCGTGGTAATCACTAAGGTTTTATTTTCAATGAAAGACCTTGGATATTCAGAAGGAGAATTGCCATAAGCTAAACCTGGTATAATTTTTCCATCTCGCTCTCCGGCAGTGATACCGCCGGTTTGTTTACCCATCTCAATGCAATGCTCTGCAGAATCAACTGGAATAATTTTTGCCGCTCCATTATATAATGCAGTAGCCATGGTGGATGTAGCTCTAAATACATCAATAATCACTACAACACTATCTTTAATTTCATAAAGTTCTAATAAGGATGGTGTTAAAATTGTATGTAATGAAGGTTTCATTTTTCGATTATTTGCTTAGTCTGCAAAGATACAAATTGTACAGCTTTATTCCGTTTCTTTTGTAATTTTTTGCTTGCCTAATAACAGAATTTCATTCAATACAATTTCTGTTACGGTTCTTTTAATGTCTTGCTTATCGGTATAGGAATTATTCACCAAACGCCCTTCTATAGCCAATTCCTGACCTTTTAATAAATTCTTTTCTGCATAGTCGGCAAGTTTGGACCAAGCGACTAAATTAAACCATTGCGTGTCCTCCTGCCAGTCCCCTTCTGCATTTTTAAAACCATCATTCACTGCTAAACTTAGTTGGGCTAATTTTTTGTTTTCGTCAAAAATTTTGATTTCAGGATTCGCACCTAAATGTCCAATCAATTGGACTTTGTTTTTCATTGCTTTCATAATATGCATTTTAGTTGATACCAAATTTGCACCTAAACAAACAACATTTTTTGCGTATTTATTGCACAAAAAAAAGGGGACTAATGTCCCCTTTTAACTATTTAATAACTGAATTAAAAACGTTCCTTATTTAAATGGAAACTTAACCACTTTTGCTTTTACTAATGTGTTTCTAATATCAATAAATATTTCTGACCCAACTGAAGCATGCGCTGCAGCAACATAACCTAAACCAACCGCCTTGCCTAAACTTGGCGCCTGTGTTCCGGAAGTTACAGATCCAATCTCATTACCAGCTGCATCCTTGATAATATAATAATGACGAGGTATACCGCGATCAATCATCTCAAAACCTACTAATTTCTTTGTCACACCAGCTGCTTTTTGTGCAGCAAGATTTTCTGAATTTGTAAAAGTCTTATTAAATTTTGTAATCCAGCCCAAACCTGCTTCTAATGGACTTGTTGTATCATCAATGTCATTGCCATATAAACAGAAACCCATTTCTAATCTTAATGTATCTCTAGCACCTAAACCAATTGGCTTTAAACCAAATTCAGCACCGGCTTCGAATAAGGCGTCCCAAACCTTATTGGCATTATCGTTCACATCTTCGAAATAAATTTCAACCCCACCTGCGCCAGTGTATCCAGTTGCACTAATCAACACATTATCGATACCTAACAATTCTCCTTTAACAAAACTGTAATAAGGCAAATTTAAAACATCCATCTTGGTCATGCTTTGAACAATCTTAGTTGCATTAGGGCCTTGCACAGCCAATAGCGCAGTCTTTGCACTTATATTATGCATTTCAACACCCTTCGTATTGAAACTACTAATCCAATTCCAATCCTTTTCAATATTAGAAGCATTCACTACTAACATGTATACTTTGTTCTTCTCTACACAATACACTAATAAGTCATCCACAATACCGCCGGTACTATTAGGCAAACAACTATATTGTGCTTTGCCATCTTCTAAGACCGATGCGTCATTGCTTGTTACACGCTGAATCAAATCCAATGCATTTTCTCCTTTTAAAACAAATTCGCCCATATGGCTCACATCAAAAACACCTGCACTATTTCTTACAGTGGCATGTTCATCATTAATTCCAGTGTAACTAATAGGCATATTATAACCTGCAAATGGAGCCATTTTAGCGCCTAAAGCAATATGCTTATGGGTAAAGGGCGTATTTAGTATTTCACTCATCCTGATTTGAATTTTAGCAAAGTTAACTAATAAATAGAAACGCCCTTCTAGAAAGAAAGGCGTTTTCGTATTCTAAAAACCACAATTGAAGCTGCTATTAATAGGTAAAACGTTGGATCAGCAAGTTCAGCTCTTCTGCTTTTTTAGCAACAGCAGCTACTTTACCTAAACCAGTTGGCGCATTATTTGTTATTTGTTGTGTCTTTTTAACCGTTGAAGATTCTTTCTTATCCGCCTTTTTTTCTGATTTCTTTTCCTCTAAAGCGCGGTCAATTTTTTCTAATTCTTCTAACTTTTGAGCACGAGTTTTTTCCAAATCTTGCTCTACATTTTCACGATCGGATTTTAATTTTTGCAATTTTTGTTCTAAATCGTCAATGTCCTCATTTTGATCAGAATCAGTATCAGTTTCATCCCCCTTATCAGACTTGATCTTTTCTAATCCATCGGCAGTCATTTTGTATTCCACGCCTCTATCATAAGAATAAGATTCATTGTCCCAATTTTCATTCCATTCATCTACCCAAATATCGTCTCCACCAAAATGATTCATCGTTTCAGATCGAACACCTCTACTATTGACTCTTATATTGGCTTGAGACCATCCCTTATTGGTGATCTTGAATCGTTTTCCAACAGGCACTGCAATCGTCATAATTACATGTTGGTTTCTGAATTTATCCTTTTGAGTGATTGCAATTCCTCTATCTAAAAATAAAGTACTGTCTTGTTGTGTAATAGAAAAGTTGATCTTTTGAGCATAGCTATTTGCTTCATTGATAGACTTACCATTACTCATTGTTACATACTTCACTTCAAAACTATCTGTCTTAGACTGTACAATTCTTATTTTCAAATTACGCACACGCACTGTATCATCATTAAAAACTTGGAATGGCTCAATATTAAACCATCTTTGTTCATAATATTTCATTTTTGGCGATGCGGTCACTTCTAAATAATCCACACCAGGATTCGCTAAGACGATACTTTGTTCAATGGGTTGATTGTGTTTAGAAAAACTATTCCCTACACTACTTATAAAGTAAAATAAACAAACCCAACCCAATGTCCACAAAGCAATGAAACTAGACCTTACCCAAATATTTGCTTTCTTGAAGCCGGCAATTTTGCGCACGATCGAAGCCACTATTGCAACTACTGGCACCCAGATGAATAATAAAATGGTGCCAATAAATGACCAAGTTTGTAAGCCCTCTTCTAGAATAAATTTCCTCAAAGGCAATAAGCCAGTTGTTGCAACACCGATGCCAAATAAAGCAGCAAGTACCGAAATGGTAATGATACCAAGAATAAAATAAACAAATGCTTTTAACAGGATGGTAACTGTTCTTCCAAAATAATACATACAACCTTTATTTTGAGACATTGCAGTATAGTTAGGTGTAGTTTCATTGGTTGCATCTCCCTCTGTTGCAGCTGTATTTGTAGTAAGCTTCTTCTCATTAGAACTTCCCCATGCTTGTGCTCTTTTACCAAATCCTTCCATATCTGTTTGAATCGTGTTCTTAATACTATTGATATCTACCTTCTCTCCAACCATTTCTAATTTATCCGCACTGGTTCTGGCTTCTGGTAAAACCAACCATAATACGATGTAAACAAATAAAGCACCAGGACCAAAAAAGGTCAAACCTAGAAAGTTTGGAAAATCATCAAAATCCCAGAATTGAAATAAATGAAAATGATTCCAATTTAAAGTGACTACAATAGATGGAATCAAAAATAGCAATCTAATGATGCGCACTTTTACACCAAAGTATTTTGATAATCCTGCACATACACCACCAATTACTTTATGATCTATGTCTCTAAATAATCTTTTACGTACCCCACCTACTTCTTTTTCAGAAGAGCTAGGTACTGCAATCCATAATAATAAATACGCAAGGAAAGAAATTCCAAAAAGTAGAATCCACAATACGCGAATAATGATTGGATCTAAATTTAAATAATTTGCAATACCACTACATACCCCACCTAATACTTTGTTCTGCTCATCACGGTATAAACGTTTATGATAAGTAGGTCCCGCATTTTGTTGCGCACTATTATTAGGCTGACCAGAAGCAGTATTCGTATTTGTATTCGACTCAAATCCATCTTGTGCTTCAAAGTCAGCTGGACGACCAATACTTTCAATGATTAAATCAATGTCTTCTTCGGTGATACATACTGCTCCTTTTTTAAGACGATCCTCGCAAAGTTCAGCGATACGACATTCAATGTCATTGATAATTTCGTCCTTACCTTCTTCTTGTTCAAAATAGGCTCTAAGACTTTCTATATATTGTTTCAAATTTTCATAAGCCATTTCTTCGATTGGAAGAATACGACCTTGGAAATTGATATTAATTACTTTTTTCATTGTTATGCTATTTATTGAGCAGTGTCTGCTTCGTTCACAATTGGGTTTGCTTTTGGAGTAATGATGGTTTCCACTGCGGTGGCCATTTCGCTCCAAGTTTTGTGTAAGACATTATAGGCTTCTGTTCCTTCCTCTGTCATTACAAAATATTTTCGTGGGGGGCCACTGATGCTTTCAACCCAACGATAATTTAGTAGACCTGCATTTTTTAAACGAGTTAACAAAGGGTACAATGTACCTTCTAGAATATGCAAATTGGCCGCTTTCATTTGCTCAACAATATCACTTGGATAAACCTCTCCTTGTTGAATGATGGACAATATGCAAAACTCTAAAACGCCCTTGCGCATTTGACTCTGTGTGTTTTGAATATCCATAACTTTAATTTATACCACAAAGCTAAGATTGTTTAAGGTACTATGCATCACATAGTACCAAGTTTTTTAAGGTAGTGTATAAATAAAAATGCTAAGTTATTGAATACCAATACTTAGCATTTTGAAAATATTTATAAAAGGGGCTATAAAGGGAAGATTGGTCCTTTTAGTACACTACTAATTCATAAAAATCTTCTGGCTGAAGGTATTTATTAGCTAGCGCCTGAAGGTCGGCAGGCTGGATTGCACGAACTGTTTCGATGGTTTTATTGAAGTAGGCAATATCCAAATCGTTCAATACATAGGTCTTCCAACGATTCATAATCTGGAACGGACCATCTAGGTCACCTAATAATGCACCCAACATGTAATTCTTGACCAATTTTAACTCCCCTTCATCCACTAAATCATTTCTTAAAATAGCCATCTCTTTATATACTTCTTCTATGGTTGCATTACAAACATCTTTACCTGCATCGGTACTAATCATCCAAGCACATTCTTGTACATGATTTTGCAAATAGCTATGAATGCCATAAGTATAACCTTTGTCCTCTCTAATATTGCGCATCAACCTTGATCCAAAAAAGCCACCGAATAAATTATTCAATACTTGTGTGGCAGGAAAATCAGGATGATGACGATTGGGGAATCTTCTCGCCATTCTTATAGATCCTTGTACAGAACTTGCATCATTCACAATCGAATATTTCTTATTCGTAGCAGAAATAATTGGATGATCAAAATTGGGAAGTACTTGTTGGTTCAAGGGCAAACTACCAATGTATTGGTTCATCAAGCTTTGCATATTCTTAGGAAACTTGCCCGCCATGAATACCACTGCTTTACCGTTTTTGTAAAAACGATCATAATATTGCACTAGATCTTCGCGTTTTAAATTTTTGAAGGATGCTTCTGTAGAGTAGGTTCCATAAGGATGATCGATACCAAATAAATATTCATCTATCAATCTGTTTGCAATAAAATCACTTTTCTTCAAATTCAAAGTCAACCTTTGTAATTGATTTTGTTGGTAAATTTTTAATTCTTCTTCTGGAAAATTAGCTTCAGTGACTAATTCACTGACTACAGGCAATAAGGCTTCAAAATGTTTCGAAAGCGTGTGCAAATTGATGGTTGCAGTTTCATTATAACATGTCCTATTCACATACGCACCATAAAATTCAAAATGATCGTTTAATTCAAAAGCTGTTCTTTTATGGGTACCATTCTTTAATAAAAAATTAGTCGCAGCTGCCACCCAATTTTTTTCTTCATAACAGTTTCCTGCAAAAAAAACCAAGTCCATCATCATCACTTCCTTTGCGCCACCTTCATAACTGTATACTTCTACGCCATTGTCTAATGTAAAATGTTGGTAAGGTTTTAATTGAATATTAAAATCAACGGCATCCTTGATCAACGGTGCTTTATTTCTATCTAATGCCATGTTTTAATTTTTACTATAATAATATAATGTACTCTTGTTGCTATCTTGGAAAATGGCATTCGCAGTCGCTTGTATTCTTTCTGGTGTTACCGCTTGGTATTTCTCTAACTCTTTATTCATCATGTCTGCGTCACCTAGTAATTCATAAAATGCTAAGCTATGTGCGCGATTCATGATACTCATATCCTCGAAGCAAATAATACTTTCTGTTTTATTAATCACTTTCTGTACTTCTTTTTGGGGAAGTAATTCTTGCTTGATTTTATTCACTTCCTCTAAAACAGCTTGTTCTGCAACCGACATACTCACCCCTTTTACCAACTTGCCTTCTATCACCAATAAGCCTGGATCGATTGTGCCAAAATGATAACAATCTATCGAAGAAAATAATTGTTTCACTTTTATCAATTGCTCGTACAATCTTGCAGAAGCGCCACCACCTAATACTTCGGTGATCAAATCTGTTTCATGATAACCTGCATCAAATCTGCCACCCATATGCCAAGTCATCATGAGCATATCCATTGGCACATCTGCTCGAACATCCAATGACCTGGATTTTTCCTGTACCGGCTCTTGTGGTAAATTCCTGTTATACGCTTCACCAGCAGGTATAGGACCAAACCATTTCTCTGCTAAGGCTTTAACTTGTTCTGTGGTGGTATTACCCGTCACCACTAAGATGGCGTTATTCGGTCTGTAAAATTTAAAAAAGAAATCTTTTACATCTTGCATCTTTGCATTTTCCACATGCGACAATTCAGCACCAATGGTCATCCAACGATACGGATGATTCGTGTAGGCGAGTGCGCGCATTTTATGCCATGCATCCCCGTATGGTTTATTGATATAATGTTCTTTAAATTCTTCACAAACAACTTTACGTTGCACTTCTAAACTCTTTTCACTAAAAGCAAGCGACAACATTCGGTCACTCTCAAGCCAAAAAGCAGTTTCAATATTTTCGGCTGGTATTTGACAATAATAATTGGTCAAATCATTGGTCGTATAGGCATTATTTTCTCCTCCTGCTCTTTGCAAGGGTTCGTCATATACAGGAATGTTTACGCTACCTCCAAACATCAAATGTTCAAAAAGATGCGCAAAGCCGGTTTGAGCAGGATTTTCATCCTTTGCCCCCACATTGTACAACACATTAACCACCGCCATTGGGGTACTTGTATCTTGATGCACCAGCACCTTTAAACCATTCTCTAATTGAAATCTTTCAAATTGTATCATAAGG
>CAZLKW010000007.1:42561-47573 GCA_964560215.1 uncultured Sediminibacterium sp.
TTAGAACAACTTTATCAGAAAGCACTGAATTTTGAATACCTAACTAAAGAGGAGGGCATGTTCCTTTTCGAAAATGCGCCATTAGCAGAATTAAGCTATGTGGCAGATACTTTGAGAAAGAAACAAGTGCCGCATGGTAAAGTAACTTGGCAGATTGACCGTAATTTGAATACCACCAATGTGTGTATTGCAAATTGTAAGTTTTGTAATTTTTACCGCATCCCAGGACACCCAGAATCTTATATCACCGACATGGATACGTATCGAGTGAAAATCAAGGAAACCATTGCTTGGGGTGGAGATCAATTATTACTTCAAGGTGGACACCATCCTGAATTAGGATTGGATTTTTACGCTAATTTATTTAGACAAATCAAGTCTGAATTTCCGACCATTAAATTGCACACATTAGGCCCCCCAGAGATTGCACATATTGCAAAGTTGGGCGGATTCTCCCATACCCATGTATTAAAAACTTTGCAGGAAGCAGGGATGGATTCTTTGCCAGGTGCGGGTGCAGAAATATTAGTAGATAGAGTTAGAAGATTGGTATCTAATGGAAAATGTGGTGCCGAAGAATGGCTAGAAGTCATGGCTGCAGCACACCAACTGAATATCACCACCAGTGCGACCATGATGTTTGGACACGTGGAGACATTGGAAGAGCGCTTCATCCACTTAATCAAAATCAGAGAAGTACAGGATAGAAAACCAGAAGGTGCAAAAGGATTTTTAGCCTTCATCCCTTGGACCTTCCAAGATGTAGATACCCTATTGACAAAAATTAGAGGCGTCCATAATTTAACCACTACCGAAGAGTATATCCGCATGATTGCTATAAGTCGTATCATGTTGCCAAATATTAAAAATATTCAAGCGAGCTGGTTAACAGTAGGTAAAGCAACCGCTCAGGTTTGTTTAGAAGCAGGCGCCAATGATTTTGGTAGTATTATGTTGGAGGAAAATGTGGTGAGTGCCGCTGGTGCACCCCATCGTTTCACTTATAAGAGTATTCAGGAAGCCATCAAAGAAGCTGGATTTGAGCCTCAATTAAGGAACCAACAATACGAATGGCGTGAATTACCTCAGGATATCCAGGAACAGACTATTAATTACTAGGATACCAAGTCACTTTTGAGTCTAAATAAGCTTAAAAAACTAGAGTTACCTTGTAACTTTTTACCCCAACCCACGTTTAACCTAACAAACAAGGATTAAACCAGACAGATGACGGATAAAGCGTACAATGAATGTGTAGATAATTATGCCGACGGGGTGTATCGATTTATTGTAAAAAATATTCGACACCAGGAAGATGCGCAGGATATTGTTCAATCTTCATTTGAAAAATTATGGGTGAACCGTGCACAAGTGCTTCCTGAAAAAGCAAAGTCTTATTTATTTACAGTGGCTTACCATCAAATGATTGACCATATCCGTAAATCCAATAAGATGAGCTTAGTGGACGAAGATGCAATCCCGCATCAATCAACTACACAACAGGATGCTGAATTAAAACAAATTTTAATGCGCGCGGTGAACGAGTTGAATCCTACACAAAAAAGCCTTGTTTTATTAAAAGATTATGAAGGATATACTTACCAAGAAATTGGTGAGATCATGAACTTATCCGAAAGTCAAGTGAAAGTGTATTTACATAGAGCTAGAATCATTTTAAAAAATAAACTATCGGCCTTCGCCCCAACCGCATCCTAATGCAGCTTAACGCATCAACATATGAAACCATTTTCTTGTCGTACATCGACAATGAATTAAGCCCCAAAGAAAGGCTAGAGGTAGAACTGTGGATAGCCGAGCATCCATCTTATGCTTTACGCATGGAGGAATTAAAGGCAACTATACTAGTGCCAGAAACGATACAGTTTGGATGGAAGGCGAACTTAAAAAAGACAGCTGCTGGTATATCAAAAGAAGTTTTAGAAGAGGATATGATAGAAGACTTAGAAACTATTTGGACGAATGAATACACAAATTTATTAACCCAGGATATGCAGGCTATTCCGGGATTGTCTAAGCAATTCAAAAATAGTTTAAAGAAAGAAACAAGCTCTAAAGGCGGAATTGTCAAAGCTTTTGGTTTTAGTCAAAACAAATTCACTTACACCGCAGTGGCTGCAATGTTGATGTTATTCATTGGATACAAGCAATTAACGACCACCCCCGATTTAAAAACTGTTACTGCAGTTAAAACAGCTTCAACTAAAGCGATAAGTAAAGAAATATTAGTTAAGCAATTCATTCCAAATAAAAAAACGAATGACTACTCAAATAAACTAAATAAGAAACAATTGGTTGTGCAAGAGCCCACTACAAATAGTATAGTGAATGCAAATGAACATACCCCTGAAGCTGTTTCAAATGTTTTAGTAAATCAATCAGTTGAAAAAAATGAATCAACAACATTCACATCTCCAATTGAATTGAATGTTACTACAAATAATACAGGAGCTCTGTCAGAAAAAATAATCAATTCATTAAGTAGCGCATCAACAATCGCATTGGATGCAGAAGAAGAATCAGCGCCTGATACAAAAAATGTTACCAGCTACGAAGTGATTGACACAGAAGACCCCGACAGAACAATTTTGATCGCTAATTTTGAAATAGATGGCAATCGATTAAGAGGTCTAAAAAGAAAAGTAACTAGCTTATTTAAGAATAATAAATCAGAAAAGAATAAAAAATAAAATAGATCGATATGTTTAAAAAAATAATACTCCCTTTTTTACTATTAGGAACAAGTTTATTAAGCCAAGCACAATCAGATACAATTGCGATGCTTGCTGCCAAAAATGATACCCTAGTTTTGACATCAAAAAACGACACTGTTAGGATAGGTTCCCTATTAATTGTGACAAAAAAAGAGGCCGAAGCGCCAGATTTTAAAACAGTAATTAAAATTGGGGATGCCTCTATTGGAAAGTCTAATGATGGCATCACAGCCTGGGTTAAAGGTGACTTTAAAAAAACGAAAATTGAACTTGCCAAAGGCCCTAAGAAATTAAAAAATCTTGAAACGAACTGGTGGACTTTGGATCTTGGATTTGCTAATTTCCAAGATAAAAGTCCTATGAATTATTGGCTTAGCTCAAATCTTAGCGCTAGCCCAACCATTTTACCCTATGGTCCTGGTCCATTATATCCTTCGAGTTTAAGTTTGAACAATAAAAAATCATCCAATGTAAACCTATGGATTGTTCAACAAAAATTGAATTTATACCAACATAAAATTAATTTGAAATACGGCGTTGGGGTGGAGATGTTCAATTTCAGATTTGAAAAACCAATTAGCTTCAGAGAAGATATCCCTGGCTTTGTAAAATACGACGATATCACTTTTTCAAAAAATAAGTTATTAGTAAAGTACTTGACTGTTCCTGTTCAAATTAGTTTCAAGCCAAATCCAAATTTAAGAAAAGGATTTTATGCAAGTGTAGGTATAAGTGCTGGTTATTTATTAAATGCAAAAAATAAACAAATTAGTGCAGCGAATGGCAAACAAAAATATGCGGGTAATTTTAATTTGAACGATTGGCGTGTAGCAACAATCGGAGAAGTGGGCGTAGGACCAATACGTTTATATGGCTCTTATGGTATGACGAACTTATTTAACAAGAGTCAAGTCATTTTTGATATGCAGCCATTTGCGCTTGGACTAAGATTTAGCAAGTTTTAGTGCTGCAAAATATCTTATAGTTTCCTAAACGATAAAACGCCCCAACTATGGGGCGTTTTAGTATCCTTGTATGTTGAAAATTTAGACTAGATCAATGTTTTTGAGCCAAAATAAGGCACTAATACTTCTGGTAAATTAATTCCATTTTCAGTTTGATAGTTTTCTACAATCGATGCGTAAATTCTAGGCAATGCCAATGAGCTACCATTTAAAGAATGGGCAAACTGCGTTTTGCCTTCTTGGTCTTTAAAGCGACATTTCATTCTGTAAGTTTGGTAATTGTTGAAATTAGATACGCTACTTACTTCCAACCATTTTTCTTGCGCAGCACTATACACTTCAAAGTCATAAGTGATGGCAGAGGCAAAGCCCATATCGCCACCACATAATCTTAGAATACGATATTGCAATCCTAAACTGATTAATAAATTTTCGACGTGCGCCACCATCTCATTTAACGTGTCATCACTTTTATCTGGATGCACGATTTGAATGATCTCTACTTTTTCAAATTGGTGTACTCTATTTAATCCTCTTACTTCTTTTCCAAAACTTCCAGCTTCTCTTCTGAAACAAGGAGAATAAGCAGTCATCTTAATCGGCAAGTCCGTATCTTTTAAAATCGTATCTCTAAACACGTTGGTTACAGGCACTTCGGCAGTTGGGATCAAATAAAAATCATCTTCTGTTGCGTGGTACATCTGTCCTTCTTTATCAGGTAATTGTCCTGTCGCAAAAGCAGACGCCGCATTCACCATATAAGGAGGAATATATTCTGTGTAACCTGCTGCCGTATTAAAATCTAAAAAGTATTGAGTGAGCGCTCTTTGGAATTTAGCACCTTTCCCAATGTACAATGGAAATCCACTTCCTGTGATTTTAGCTCCTGTTTCAAAATCTACTAAATTGTATTTTTTTATCAAATCCCAATGCGCCATAGCACCTGCTGGTAAAACTGGTGTTGTACCTGCTTCTTTCACTACTTCATTCTCTTCGGGCGTTCTTCCTTTTGGCACTAAATCATGTGGTAGGTTTGGAAGTTGCACAATCAAGTTTTGCAACTGCTGCTCCACTTCTGCCATCTCAACCTTCAAAGGTTCTAAGGCCAATTTCCAAGCACCTACATTTTGCTTGATCGCTTCTGCTTGTTCTTTCTCGCCCTTCGCCATATAGTTTCCAATTTCCTTAGATGCGGCGTTTACCTTGGATTGTAAATCATCAAAGTTGGCTTGAATACGCTTTCTTTGGTCGTCCATGGCAATCACTTGATCCACTATATCAAGATTAGAAAAATGCTTGATGGCTAGTTTATCCT
>CAZLKW010000008.1:0-44783 GCA_964560215.1 uncultured Sediminibacterium sp.
AATCTTCAGTGCAGCGAGGCCAGGTGGGACAACCAAGACCAGAACCGGTGAGTCGAGAAATTTGAGCAAAGATAATCAAACCATCCTACTACGCACAGATATCCCCTACCTTTGCACCATAAATTGAACAATTCTATGGCAAGTATAGGCGACGATATCCAAACCAGGTGGTGGGATTTAGAACGTAAATTAATGGACCGTTTTGGCAAAAAGCCAGATCTAGAGTCCATATTGTTTTTAATAGGTTTACAGGAAACGGGATTTATCCAAGAAAAAATAACCAAGGAACAGAAGCAAGACTTAATGCACGTGGCTATCTGCAGCATTCTAATGTCTAGTGGCTTTTATGTGGTTGAAGGCAAGGATGTAGATGGCTGGCCTCATTTTAAACAATTGAAGAATTTACCCGTGATGGACTTGATCGAGCAAGAGGTTTTCTTAAAAGACCATGTTTTGCTTTATTTTGATAACAATCAGTTCTAGTCCATTGGTTTTTTAGCGATTTTTATGAATATTTGCACTAATAAAAAATTAACCTATGCAATTCCCAGCAGACTTACGTTACACAAAGGACCACGAGTGGATTAAATTAGAAGGCAATACTGCAACTATCGGTATCACAGATTTTGCTCAAAGCGAGTTGGGAGACATTGTATATGTAGACATCAATACTGTTGGTAGTACATTAGCGGCAGAAGCTGTATTTGGTACAGTTGAAGCAGTAAAAACAGTGAGTGATTTATTCTTACCAATCGCTGGTACTGTATTAGAAGTAAACCCTGCATTAGCTGGTCAACCAGAATTAGTGAATACAGATGCATATGGCCAAGGATGGATGATTAAAATGACAGTAAGCAACCCTGCAGATGTGGATGCATTGCTTACTAGCGAAGCCTATGCGAAGTTGGTACACTAATCCAACCTCTATGAAATACCTTATTTGGGTGATTGCTGAAATAGCACTCGTATTTGTATTACTAAGTCTTCCAGGCAGTAGTTTTACAGATCGAACGGGATGGTTGCACCTGCTCCCAATTGATAAAATGGTACATGTGGTTTTATTTGGATCCTTAGCTTGGTCATTCTTCCTTTTTTTTGACAAATCATCTATTCCTGCATTGCAATCTGTTCGTGCTCAAGCTTGGGCAATGATTTTTTGTATTGTATATGGCATTGCCATGGAATACTATCAAAAATGGTATGTACCTAGCCGTGGTTTCGAGGTTAAAGATATGATTGCAGATGCGGGTGGGGTCTTGTTGGCATTACCTTTATATCAAATATGGAAAAAAAGACAATAAATTGTATTTTTAACTGAAACCAATACCATTGCCTCCATGGGGATAGAACAAGATATACAACAGTCTAATTTTAGAAATGAGTTTCAGAAAATGGGCATCAATCTCCTATTCACTGCCAACTGGCTAAATGAACAAATAGGTAAAATGCTCTCCGAAAAAGGCGTCACACAGCAGCAATACAATATACTTCGAATCTTAAGAGGAAGTAATACGCCACTAAGTACCCTAAAAATTAGAGAGCGCATGTTGGATAAAATGAGTGATACAAGTAGAATTGTCGACAGACTCATTGCAAAAGATTTAGTCGTTAAATCTACCTGCATAAAAGATAAAAGACTCGTTGATATTAGTTTATCTCCAAAAGGACTTGAACTTGTTGAACAACTAGATCTGTTCAATGACCGCATAGATGCTTTATTGAAAGGAATCAATGAGCAGGAGGCAGAAACGATGAATCAAATTCTTGATAAAATAAGAATGATCGATTCCAAATCCTAGTTGCCCCTTTTCTATTTTAAAATCAAACACATTACAAACTTATTTTTCAGTTATGAAGAAATATTTATTTGCCTTATTGCTAACCATTCCATTTACAATTTTTGCACAGCCAAGTTTAAATGATAAAAATGTATTTGAATTTCGCGCAGTATGGGTTGCTACCGTTGTAAATATTGATTGGCCTAGTAAAACCGGTTTAAGTAATCAAGCACAGAAAGAGGAGTTTGATGCTTTATTAGACATGCATCAAAAAAACGGCATGAACGCAATCATCATGCAGGTAAGGCCTTCAGGAGATGCTTTGTACCCTTCTGAGTTAGAGCCTTGGAGTGAATACCTAACTGGCAAGCAAGGACAAGCACCTTCCCCATTTTACGATCCATTGAGCTACATGATTGAAGCGACACATAAAAGAGGGATGGAATTTCATGCATGGATCAATCCATATAGAGCCGTATTTGATGTCAATAAATCAAGCATTGCAAATAACCACTTATCGAAACTACACCCAGAATGGTTTTTAACTTACGGCGATAAAAAATATTTTAATCCAGGATTGAAGGAAGTATGGGCCCACACGAATAAAGTGGTGCATGATTTAGTAGCACGTTACGATCTTGACGCAGTGCATATGGACGATTATTTTTATCCATATAAAATTCCAGGAAAAGAATTTCCAGATGAAGCAACGTATCAAAAAAATGCGCGCGGTTTAAGTAAAGACGACTGGAGAAGAAGCAATTGCGATACCATTGTCAAGCAATTATCAAACACCATACATCAAGTTAAACCAGGGGTACAATTTGGGATTAGTCCTTTTGGTGTTTGGAGAAACCAATCCACCGATCCAAGGGGTAGTAAAACCAAAGCCACAACAAACTATGACGACTTATACGCTGATATTTTATTATGGTTAGAAAAAGATTGGATTGATTATGTGGCACCACAATTATACTGGGAACAAGGCCATGCATTAGCAGACTATAATGAATTGATTGAGTGGTGGAATAGGAATAGTTATGGCAAGAACTTGTACATAGGACATGGTATTTACAGAGCTGGTAGTAATACTGCATGGAAATCTCCAAGCCAAATACCGAATCAAATTACTAAAATGAGGTCTTTGAAAAACACCCATGGTAGCGCTTATTTTAGCAGTGCTAGTTTTAAAACCAATGCCAATGGATGGAATGATAGTTTACAAAATAACTATTACAAAAATCCTGCATTAATCGCTCCACTTGAATGGCTAGTACAAACAAAAATGTCAACGCCTAAAATTCAAAAGCTGTCAGATAAAAGTTTTGCAATCACAGATATAAATCCAATAAATACACTAAAACATTTTGCAATTATTCATAAAAGCAAGTCTGGTTACCGAGTTGGTGCAATCTTACCAAAGACAACGAAGAATTTTGATTTAACTACCTTAGGGATCAGCGAAACTGCAAATGAACCCGTCTGGATTGTTGCAGTGGGAAAACAAAATCAGTTAAGCAAATACCAATTGATTAAATAAAAAGTAATGATAAATAGTGTTTTGCACTATTAAAGACAAAGCCTCAAACAAAAAGCCATCCTAAGGGATGGCTTTTTATATTCTAAGACTGCTTTGTTATTCGTAAATACGCTTTAGATTTAAATTTTGATTAGCCTTTATGATCAATGGTACATGCTCCACAACGGTCATGTCATTATCCAAACCAAAGGCCTTCTGATCACTTTGTGCCAATTGTTTGATATTGAAATAAGTGTCCATGATAAAGTCCTCCTTAAATGACAACTCATTTTCAATTGAAAAGAAGCTTTCAATAATTACATAAGTAATGTCTGCGTGGAAATCTTTTTGCTTCAATGATTCGTATCTACTATAAATACCTAGTTCTTGGCATTCATTCAACTCCTGCATCACTTTCTTAAAGCAGATGTTGATTCTTGGTTGAATTCTAAATCCAATTTTAAAATCGACACGCATTACTTTATCGTCCACTAACTCTCGAATACTATACTCCATGCCATAAGGAGAATCGGTTCGATCGATATGAATGAACCAATATATATCGGCTCGTTTAGGTTTTCTATTTAAAATTGAATCAATAATTCGGTGCTCAATTTCTCGATGATTATTTGCCTTTGTAAGGTATACTAAGTGCGTAGCATATTTAGGGACATCCTTATCTGCACTTAAGTCTGTCAACTGTTGTAGATAATCTTTAATTTTTACAAAATCCAAATATCTATTCGTGATTTTTCTTGCACGATGCCAAATCATCATTACAAAAATCATACTCAATGAAAATACAAAAGTGATATAACTCTCTTTAATTTTTACCACATTCGCAACAAAGAAAGAAACTTCAACAATACTAAATATAAAAATGATCAAGGCAACAATTGCATGCCCCCATCTTCTTACATTTAATAAATAGAAGTTCATTAATATGGTCGTCATGATCATGGTAATAATAATTGAGAACCCATATGCTGCTTCCATATGTTCACTCTTTCTAAAGAATAAACACATCGTGATACAACCAGCCCATAAAATAAAGTTCAAGCTAGGTATATAAATTTGACCTTTTTGATCGGTAGGAAATTTCACTGTTACACGAGGCCAGAAGTTCAAACTAATTGCCTCATTGATTAAGGTAAAAGAACCGCTGATTAATGCCTGACTTGCAATGATCGCAGCAAAGGTTGCAACACCAATGCCAGCAATCAAGAACCAATTAGGCATGATTTCATAAAATGGATTCAACCCTTCCATTGGCTGACCAATATGTTGAATCAACCAAGCACCCTGACCCATGTAATTCATAATCAAAGCTACTTTCACAAACATCCAACTTACTTGTATATTCTTACGACCACAATGTCCTAAGTCACTGTATAAAGCCTCCGCACCAGTGGTACATAGAAATACAGCACCCAATAACCAGAAGCCCTGAGGATAGTTCACTAATAAGTCGTAAGCATAATAAGGATTGAATGATTTTAATATTTCAACATGTTCAATCACTTGAAAAAAGCCCAATAAAAATATCATTGAAAACCAAACCAACATGATTGGGCCAAAAGCAAAACCTACAATCTTAGTCCCGAAACGTTGAAAAAAGAAGATCAAAGAAATAATCGCTATCACAATACCTACTGTCAAATTATTTCCGGGTACAATAATTTTTTCTAATCCTTTTACACCACCTAATCCTTCGATCGCAGATGAAACAGAAATAGGAGGTGTAATCATACCATCCGCTAAAAGCATTGCAGCACCTATAATTGCAGGAATATAAATCCATTTTACATAACGACGGATCAGTGCAAATAAAGAGAAGATACCTCCTTCACCACGATTGTCTGCCCTTAAAGTCAGAAATACATATTTAAAAGTGGTCTGTAAAGTCAGTGTCCAAAAGACACAGGAGATGGCTCCGTAGACCAATTGTTCTGTGATGACTTTGTGGTTAATGATGGACTTGAACACATAAAGTGGAGAAGTACCGATATCGCCGTAAATAATACCAAGCGTTACGATTAAACCAGCTGCAGAGAGTTTTTGCTGGTGCCCTGAATTTTGTACCATTGATTAATAATCTAGGCAACAAAGTTTATACATTTTCCGTTCTAAAAAATCAGAAAGGGAAAGTATTTTTAAAATAGTTTTTAGCCTTGTCTACCCGTGAAAAGCTAAGGCTTGTAAGTACCCCATTTTGCCTCCACCGCTTTGAATCGGAAATCGAAAATGCCTTGTAACTGTTTTTTGACAAAAAGCACCTGCGCGATATCCCCTAAAAAGCCCATTGGGATTTTGTAATGGACAATATCATCCATCTTCACCCCACCCGGTACTGCCTTAAAATGGTGCTGATGGTGCCACATTGTATAAGGACCAAAGCGCTGTTCGTCTACAAAATAAGCACCCTCTACCACATGGGTAATTTCTGTCATCCAATACAAAGGGATATTAAGAATTGGCTTTACCGTGTATTCGATGATTTGTCCAGGATACATTTTTTCGCCATGAAATTTACTTATTATATTAAAGCCCATCTTTGCTGGCGTAATCTTAGCCAAATTCGCTGGGCTACTAAAAAAATCCCAAGCTTCGTTCAAGCTGATAGGAATAAATTGCTCTGTGTGGATGGTATAAACTTTAGACATACATTAATAACAACGCTTTTACCATTTTGTTGTATGAAATAGCGACAAAGCCATTAAAAAAATAAATACAATTGGTGCAATTTTGTAAAAAACAATGAACTCGCAGTTGCATTACACGAGCTAGAGGAAGAAATTTAACTAAGTTTGCAGTAGTATGATCCGATTCAAATTGATTCCAGGTATTTTAGTATGTTGTATTGCAACATTTGCACTCCTTCAAATTGGAGGCTGTGCCAATATCGTGCCTCCTTCAGGTGGACCTAGAGATAGTATCCCACCCTATGCCGTTTATGCAAAACCAAAGGATTCAAGTTTGAATATTGCTCCAAGAGAAATCCTCATTAGCTTCAACGAGTATATTACGACCAATGCACTACAAGAACAATTAATTGTTTCTCCGAATATCAAGAACAATCCTTTAATAGACCAAAGGTTAAATATGTTGCGTATTCGATTATCGGATAGCTTGAATACCAACACCACTTATTCTTTACAATTTGGCAATGCAGTTAGAGATGTGAACGAAGGTAATATTGCCAAAGACTTTTCGTATGTTTTTAGCACTGGCGATTATATCGACACGGGTAGACTTAATGGTAAAGTCCTATTGGCTGAAACTGGATTAGTAGACAGCACTTTAGTTGCCATTTTACATCCTGCAGAAAATGATTCTGCTATCTTCAAAGACAAGCCACTTTATTACACACGTGTCAATGGACAAGGAAAATTTGAATTTAAATTTTTACCAACAAAAGATTTTAACATCTTCATTCTTCCCAATGACTATACCAAGAAGTATGATGATACGACTAAGCTACTTGCATTTTTAGACCAACCCGTAAATGTTGCTAAAACAAAGGATAGTATTGAGTTATTTGCCTTTGAAGCTGCACCAAAATTAGCAAAGAAAGCCTCAACAACTTTAACAGCAAAAAATACAAAAAGACAATCTCCAACGCTAAAATATGTGAGCAACTTAGAAGGAAAAGAGAAGGATATTTTAAGTCCATTTTTATTGAATTTTGAAACAGCAATAAAATTGAATGATAGTTTCCGTATCCTAATAACTGATACAAATTTAATGCAATTAGAGGGCGTGACTGTATCTGTGTGGAAGCAACAAAACAAAGAAGTTAGTATTGATTTTCCTTGGGAAGCGAATACGGATTATAAATTAATTTTACCTCAAAAAGCAATACAAGATAGTTTAGCAAATTATTTGGTTAAGTCAGACACGATTCATTTTAAAACGAAACCAGAAGCTAATTATGGCACTGCAATTTTAAGAATCAACGGATACCAACAATTTAAAAATCCAGTATTATTATTGACACAAGAAAATAAAGTAAAATTTAGTTTCCCTATCACACAAAATATACTGCACATACCATTATTGCCACCAGGCGATTATCAATTGAAAATATTGAATGACAATAATCAGAACGGCTTTTGGGATACAGGTAAATTCAAGGGGCAAAAATTACAACCAGAGCAAGTGCGCAACCTGAACCTCCTTTTAAATATCAGGGCAAATTGGGATAATGAAATGAACCTCATTTTAAAACCCTAATTTTGCACTTTACAATCCTATGCAACTACCCTCTTCTTTACTTGAAAACGCTGTAGCAGAATTTTCCAAACTTCCGGGTATTGGTAAAAAAACTGCTTTGCGATTGGTATTACACTTATTAAAACAAGAGGAATCCACGACCACATATTTTAGCGAGGCCTTGGTAAAAATGCGCAAGGAAATTCAATTTTGTAAAAACTGTTTTAATATAAGTGACGGCCCTATTTGTTCCATATGCAACAATACATCAAGGTCCAAAGAAACGATTTGTGTAGTAGAAAATATAAGAGATGTTATAGCGATTGAAAACACCAGTCAATACCATGGAACCTACCATGTATTAGGCGGTATCATCTCCCCTCTAGATGGCATTGGACCAGAACAACTGACCATTGAGCCCTTAATGGAACGCATCCAAAAAGATAAAGTAACAGAATTGATATTTGCATTAAACCCGACCATTCAAGGGGATACAACGATCTATTATATCCAAAAGAAAATGTCTGGGAATGCATGTAAAGTCACCACCATCGCAAGAGGTATTGCATTTGGAGGAGAGCTTGAATATGCAGACGAAATGACTTTGGGAAAAAGTATCTCCAATCGTCAACCGATTCAACAATACATCAAGTAAGATTGTTATTCATTTATAACAAGTGCTATGGATGAGAGCAATTTTTGCCGAAAACATAAAACTTGTTGATTCAAATACTTTTATCTATTTTTGATGTTCAAACATTGATTTATGCGCATTACATTAATCACCCTTTTTATTGCATTTTTTGCACTTAATCAAGTACATGCTCAAAAAGTGTACAGTACAAAAACAGCCAAAGTCCGTTTCATTGCTGTAGACGATAATGATATTGACGCAACAAATAATAAAGCGGTTAGTCGTCTAGAACCCAATGGCAAATTGAGTTTCATTATGCTCATGAAAGACTTTTCTTTTGAATGGGAAACCATGCAGGAGCATTTTAACAAAGAATATGTTGAATCTGATAAATTTCCTCGTGGCTTTTTCAATGGACAAATCACCAATATTTCATCTGTCAACTTTGCCAAAGATGGCAAATATCCAGTCACTGTGAATGGCAATATGCAGGTACATGGAGTGAATAAAGCCATCCAAACCAATGGATTTATTGAAATTATTAAAGGTCAGCCCAAAGCCACTGCTAAATTTACAGTTACATTGAAGGATTTTGGTATTGGAGGCTTAATAATCAAGATGGTAGCAGATAAAGTAGATGTTGAAGTCGTTGCTAGCTATCAATAGGCTTAAAATAACTGTCAAGTATAATTTTGGAGGGCATCTAATACTGTATTAACTTTGCACCGCAACAGCAGGAGGATTTGTTTATTGTTCAACCTGCCATCCGAAAGGAGAAAAGAACTAATAAACGGTACACTTATCGCCCCCCTACTTCTTTTCCGTTTGGATGCTGCATAAATATTAATGTAGTATTATGTCAATTAAAGAAGCTTTACAAGAACGAATTTTAGTGATTGATGGTGCCATGGGCACGATGATTCAACGTCATAAATTAACGGAAGAAGATTACCGTGGAACAAGATTTGCCAATTGGCATTCTGATGTAAAAGGCAATAATGACCTTTTATGTATTACCCAACCCAGTATCATTACAGGCATACATTTAGAATACCTCGAAGCAGGGGCTGATATTATTGAAACAAATACGTTCAGTAGTACTTCTATTGCAATGGCAGATTATGACATGCAAGAATTGGCTTATGAATTAAACGTAGCTGCAGCAAAATGTGTGCGTGATGCAATTGAGCAATACAAAGCAAAACATCCAGGAACTGCAGATAAATTTATTGCAGGTTCTATCGGTCCTTTGAATAAAACATTGAGTCTTTCGCCAGATGTAAATAATCCTGGTTTTCGTGCAGTTACTTTTGATGAAGTAGTGGAAGCATACACAGAACAAATAAGAGGTTTAGTAGATGGTGGTGTAGACGTTTTATTGGTAGAAACTATTTTTGATACACTGAATGCGAAAGCAGCCATTTTTGCAATTAAAGAATATTTTAGAAAGATTGGAAAACCAGAATTACCAATCATGATTAGTGGAACTATCACAGATGCCTCTGGTAGAACTTTAAGCGGACAAACTTTGGAAGCTTTTTACACCTCAGTAGCACACGCTAAACCATTAAGTGTAGGATTAAACTGCGCATTAGGTGCACAGGAAATGCGCACACATATTGAAGAACTTTCACAAATTGCAACATGTTATACATCTGCTTATCCTAATGCAGGACTTCCAAATGCGATGGGCGAATATGATGAAGCGCCGCACCAAACTGCTCACTTTATTGAAGAATGGGCAAAAAATAAATTCGTCAATATTGTTGGCGGATGCTGCGGTACCACACCAGACCATATCAAGCATATGGCGGATCATATTCGTACTATTCAGCCAAGAACCCTTCCAATTGTAGACAAAACAATCTAGTATCATGAGTGATCAAACTATACATATAAAGCCTTATTTAAGATTAGCAGGATTAGAACCATTAGTGATTCGTCCAGAAACCAATTTTGTGAACGTAGGTGAGAGAACCAATGTCACAGGATCTAAAAAATTTGCGCGCTTAATTAAAGAAAATAAATACGAAGAAGCATTGTCTGTAGCACGTCAGCAAGTGGAAAATGGTGCACAGATTATTGATATCAATATGGATGATGCATTGCTAGAAGGTGTGAAAGCAATGACCACCTATTTGAATTTATTGCAAAGTGAACCAGACATTGCAAAAATTCCAATCATGATTGATAGTTCGAAATTTGAGATCATTGAAGCTGGATTAAAATGTGTTCAAGGAAAATGTATTGTGAACTCTATCTCCATGAAAGAGGGGGAAGCGAAATTCATAGAACAAGCTCATATCTGTAAGGCATATGGCGCTGCTGTAATTGTCATGGCATTTGATGAAGTGGGACAAGCAGATACCAAAGCAAGAAAAGTAGAAATTTGTGCGCGCGCTTATAAAATATTAGTAGAACAAGTTGGATTTGATCCAGAAGATATCATTTTTGATCCAAATATTTTTGCAGTAGCAACAGGGATCGAAGAGCATAATAATTATGCGGTAGACTTTATTGAAGCTACAAGAGAAATTAAAACTTTAATGCCTTTAGCCAAGGTAAGTGGGGGCGTATCGAATGTGTCTTTCTCGTTTAGAGGAAATGATGCAGTAAGAGAAGCAATCCATGCTGTATTCTTGTACCATGCTGTAAAAGCTGGTATGGATATGGGCATTGTGAATGCAGGTCAATTAATTGTATACGACGAAATTGAACCCGAATTAAAGCAATTATGTGAGGATGTAATCTTGAATCAAAACAACGATGACAACCAAGCAACAGAAGCCTTGATTCAATATGCAGATGCTTTAAAAGCAAAAGGAGAAGATGCAGGACAAGTGGCAGAAGCAAATAGTAAAAAATTAGCATGGCGTTCTGGCACAGTAGAAGAAAGATTAGCACATTCATTAATTAATGGTATTACTGATTTTATCGACGCAGATACAGAAGAAGCAAGATTGCAATATAGTGCGCCACTAGAAGTAATTGAAGGCCCCTTAATGGCCGGTATGAATCAGGTGGGAGATTTATTTGGTGCAGGTAAAATGTTCTTGCCTCAGGTGGTAAAGAGTGCCAGGGTAATGAAAAAAAGTGTAGCAGTTTTAACACCCTATATTGAAGCAGAAAAAGAAAGATTAAAAAATATTTCTTCGGATCCAAATGGCCAAACAAAGGGGCCAGCTAAAATTTTGTTAGCGACTGTAAAAGGCGATGTGCATGATATTGGAAAAAATATTGTGGGTGTCGTATTAGGCTGTAATGGTTATGAAATTATAGATATTGGCGTAATGGTGCCTGCAGACAAAATACTTGCAGAAGCAGAAAAACACCAAGTAGACATTATTGGATTAAGTGGATTAATTACGCCATCATTAGACGAGATGGTATACATCGCAAAGGAAATGAAACGTCGTGGGATGACAATTCCATTAATGATTGGAGGTGCAACAACTTCTAGAATGCACACGGCAGTAAAAATAGCTCCAGAATACAATGATGGTGTTATACACGTTTTAGATGCATCCAGAAGTGTAACTGTAGCAGGTTCATTATTGAACAAAGAAACAAAAAAGCCATTTTTAGCAGAATTAGAACAAGCCTACACACAATTAAAGGCTGATTTTGACAATAAAAAAACTGTCAAGCAAAGCATTCCTTATGCCATAGCTTTAGAAAATAAAGTAGCAATTGATTGGACTGGTTTTGAAGCAACAAAACCAAGTTTCACTGGCAACAAAGCAATTGAAATAACTGACTTATCTGTTTTAGTAGATTATATTGATTGGAAACCCTTCTTTATCGCTTGGGAATTACATGGGAATTTTCCAGCAATCTTGACAGATAATGTGGTAGGTGAAGTAGCAAGTAAATTATACCAAGATGCTCAAGCATTATTAAAGAAGATCATTGAAGAAAATTGGTTAACTGCAAAAGGCGCAGTTGGTTTCTGGGAAGCCTCTTCTAAAGGAGATGACATCACTGTAAAGAATGATCAATCGAATGTGGAATTACATTTCCTAAGACAACAAGCAAAGAAAGCAGCAGGTCAACCCAACTTCTCCTTAGCGGACTTTATTTGTCCTGCAACAGAAAATAAAGCAGATTATATAGGTGCTTTTGCAGTGACGATACATGGAATTGAAAAACACATCAAAGCATTTGAAGACAATTTAGACGATTACAATAAAATCATCTTGCAAGCACTTGCAGATAGATTAGCAGAAGCATTTGCAGAATACTTACATGCAAAAACTAGAACGGATTATTGGGGCTATGCAAAAGATGAGCAATTAGATAATGAAGCTTTGATTCAGGAAAACTATGTGGGCATTCGTCCTGCGCCAGGCTATCCAGCTTGCCCAGATCATACTGAAAAATATACTTTATTTAATTTATTGAATGCTGAACAACACACTGGTATTAGCTTAACAGAAAGTCTTGCGATGTATCCTGCGTCAAGTGTATGTGGCTGGTACTTTGCAAATCCACAAAGTCAGTATTTCGGACTAGGTAAAATTCAGCAAGATCAAGTGGTAGATTATGCGAAAAGAAAAAATCAATCTATGGAGT
Organism: uncultured Sediminibacterium sp.; assembly: GCA_964560215.1. Taxonomy (GTDB): domain Bacteria; phylum Bacteroidota; class Bacteroidia; order Chitinophagales; family Chitinophagaceae; genus Sediminibacterium. Next base: position 12,716 of record CAZLKW010000008.1, read on the forward strand.
ACATTACAAAATGGCTTCAACCTGTGATTGATTAAATCTTTTCAAACAACCACCATAGTCTTTTTCTCGGTTTTACAACATAGTTTTTTCGAACATACTTACTTATGTGTTCGATGGCTTCCTCGCAGCTATCAGTAAATAGGATGAAGTTTTTATCCTCTGGTGAAATAGTCCCCGCTGCTATCATGTGATCCATCCAATGCATAAATGGCTCATGGTATTCCTTACCCATCACCACTATTGGAAAATCATTAATTACTTTAGTTTGTGCAAGTGTTAATGTTTCAAAAAATTCGTCCTGAGTTCCAAAACCGCCAGGCATAATAATAAAAGCATAGGAGTATTTAACTAGTAACACCTTTCTAATAAAGAAAAAATTAAAAGTGATTGACTTTTGAACATATGGATTAGGCTCTTGTTCAAAGGGCAATTTAATATTACAGCCGATTGATTTGCCGCCATTTTCAAAAGCCCCTCTATTTGCCGCCTCCATGATACCTGGCCCTCCCCCTGTCATGGTTACAAATCCCAACGCTGCAATTTTTTGGCCAATCTTTCTTGCTTGTTCATAATAAGGATGGTCTTCTTTGAACCTTGCTGACCCGAATACTGTAATACAAGGTCCTACAAAATGTAAGGCTCTAAATCCTTTTATAAATTCAAAGAATATTTGTACAGCAAATTTAAACTCATTGATTCTTGGCTTTGGTCCATCTAATTCAAAATTTTTAGACGCAGGTATAATCCTGCTTTTATGTGCCGCTTTATCTGCTGATTGCATAAAATATATTTCAAATTAATTAACATGAAGTTAGAATAAAATAGGTATTAAATGGTCAAATCAACTAAATTTGACTTCTTAACTTGAGACTACTAAATGAAAAAAAGCATCTATATTTTTAGTTTACTATTTGCATTGTCAATTGCCCAAATTACATTTAGCCAAGTAAATCAAGTGGTACTCGAGCAAGTACAAATGTATTCAAGTATAAGTCCATCTGGAAATTATTGGCAGCCAACCAAAACGCAAATTCAGGCATTTGCAGATGTATTAGATACAGGCCTTTTTAATAGATTACAACTAGTCAGAGATACAAGCTATCATCCGAAAATTAAAATTTTAACCAAGCCAAATCAAATTGGGAAATTGGTCATTGATTGGTCAAAAAGTAAAAACAGTCCATACCATGCTTATTTAGAAATTTACGAATTATTACCAGAGCAAACCTATAGGAATGAAATGGTTAATATTATGATTCCTAAAAAAGATAGTATTGAGTCCACTTGGTTTTTAACTTGTACCATTTTAGATGAAAAGAAAACGCCTGTTTTTCAAAAAACAGTTTTAATGGGTATGATACCATTAGATAATCAAGGTGTTGGTTACCCTATCAATATTCCAGTTACCATACCAAAAAACATTTTTAAAGCCTTAATATCAGGGGTAAATTTTTTCAATATAGCAGGCACAGAGCTTGAATATATAGAAGCAAAGGTCTCAATGAGTTTTGCGACAGACAATTACTTCATGCCAATGTTGCAATCAAAACAAAGAATAAGCATTGACACAAGTAAAGGATTTCTAAAATATAATTTGGACAAAACAAATATAATTCTAAGAATTCCAAATGCAATTATGAATAAGATTGATTTAAAAGACAAATCAATCAATAATCCATTTCATGCTGTTTTGCCAGAAATCAAAAAACGTAACAGCACCCTATTCAAAGAGTATTATCAAGCAGTACAACCTTTAAGAAATGTGAAGGAAAATAAAGATTATACTCTAGAGGCTTTTATAGAATTCAACCCGTTGATTGATCCAGAACTTCGAACAGTTCCACCTATTCGATTTTTACCAGACAGCATGCACAAAATATTTGCGGACACTACCCTCATTGGCAGATTTAAAGTAGTAGAACAACCAATCAATAAGACATGGGTTTATAACTCCAATGAAGTGTACAATGGCGTTGATTCAAGTTCAATTTTTAAATTAAAAAGCACCTATCCTAAAGGACCTATTTTGTTTTCTAAATCCGTAGAAGGCAATATTGGCAAGGATACATTTAAAATACTCTTCAACGAGGATATAGATGTTAAAGTGATTTACTTAAATAATGTTTCCATCATGGTTGCTCAAGGAAAAATGAAACCGATTTATTTAATTCCGATTGAGCAAAAAAATCAAAATGCGCTATCCACAATACTATTAATGATTGCTTATAGTGAAATTTTTCAAACTCCAAATTAGAACGCATGCGTGTTGTAAGTTATAATGTAAACGGTATTAGAGCCGCTATTAAAAAAGGTTTAATAGAATGGCTTAAAGCATATCCTGTTGACATACTCTGTGTGCAAGAAACAAAAGCAAGTAGTACTGATATTGATTTAACACTTTTAACCGACTTAGGCTATCATGTAGCATGGTTTCCGGCAGAAAAAAAAGGCTACAGTGGCGTTGCAATTTTTAGCAAACAAAAACCAAATCTCGTTGTAGAAGGTACTGGTCATCCTATGAGTGATTCGGAAGGACGTGTTATAAGGGCCGACTTTGCAGACCTGACCATCATCAATGCTTATTTCCCTTCTGGAACAAGTGGTGACCTTAGACAAACCTATAAGTACCAATGGTTAGAAGAATTTCATGGCTGGGTTGAAGCTTTAAGAAAAGAAAGACCAAATATCATTGTTGCAGGTGATTATAATATTGCCCATAAAGAAATTGATATTCATGATCCAAAAGGAAATAAAAAATCATCTGGATTTTTACCCGAAGAAAGAGCTTGGATGGATCAATTACTTGCAAGTGATTGGGTGGATAGTTTTAGACATATTCATGCAGATATGATTGGAGCTTATTCATGGTGGAGTCAACGATTCCCTTCTGTTCGACTACAAAATAAAGGATGGAGAATTGATTATCTTTGTACAACAAAACCATTGGCTTCAAAAATAAAAGATGCTTATATATTGCCTGATGTAAAGCATAGCGACCATTGTCCAATTGTTGTAGAAATAAAATAATAAAACATGTTTGTATCTAATATTAGTTTTCAAGTAGACCCCGCAATTGAAACCAATTGGTTGGTTTGGGTAAAAGAACATTTTATCCCTAGTTGTATTGCTACAAGCTGTTTTATCAATCATCAACTCTATCAACTAGACCTTGCAGACGATCAGCCCCCAACTTATACCCTTCAGTTATTTAGTAATACGGCTGCCGACTTGGCTAATTTTCAAGAAAAACATGCAGAAACAGCGCTTTTGAGCATTTCAACCCAGTGGGGGGAACAATGTTTTCACTTCAATACAAGCATGAAAATTGTGAATTGATTGTGGATAGCTGATTCTCCAAAACCCAATGCAGGCTTCATTTTAAACAAATAAATGGCTGTAATTCAATAGTATAAAGGGTTTCAGGATTAAGCGAAAAATTGGACTTATAATTTTACCAACTGCATTTAGGCGGAAATCCTTACTATTTAAGGGTTTTGGTGGAAAAATAAAAATTAAAAAAAAGGTCAAAATATTTTTTCGTTTCACAAAACCCAATAAATTTGTCATATCGTTTAAAACTATAAAAAACACATCTATGAACAAAGCAGAATTGATCGCACACATCGCTGACGCAGTTGATTGTCCAAAAACACAAGCTAATGCAGCTTTAGACGCTTTTATCGAAGCAGTAACTAAATCTTTGAAAAAAGGTGACAAAGTAACTTTAGTAGGTTTTGGTACTTTCTCAGTATCTAAGCGTGCTGCAAGAACTGGTCGTAACCCACAAACTGGTGAGACTATCAAAATTAAAGCTAAGAAGGTTGCACGTTTCAAGGCTGGTAAAGAATTGAGCGGTAAGTTGTAATCTCAAATTAATTTGAATAAAAACCCTCGGATAATCATTTATTCAGAGGGTTTTTTTATATTTGTGCTCCAATCACAATTTAAAAACTATAATATCATGGGTAGAGGAGATAAAAAAACAGCAAAAGGAAAGCGCTTTTTAGGTTCTTTTGGTAAAAGCAGACCACACAAAACAAGAAATATTAAGACCGTAGCTCCAAAAGCAAAAGCTTAATTTTTTTTAAAAATAGATTCCCCCGATTATTCGGGGTTTTTTATGCCTATTTTTGCATCATGAAAAGCATTTACTTATTATTTGTATTTCAATTGATCGTATTAGCTGGAAAAGCACAATGCTCCATCTGTACTAAAACAGCTGCGCAGATTGGTGAAGAAGCTGGGAAAGGATTTAACGTGGGTATTCTATACTTAGCTGCAATGCCATTTGGAATCATGGGTTATGTCGCTTACAGATGGTGGAAAAACGAAAAAGGCTAAACTAAATAAAAGGATCATTTTCAATGACCCTATCTCCAAAGTTCTTTCAACTTACTATACTTTCTCTTCGTTTGATATGCAATTGAATATTGAATGATGATTCCTTGCCAACCATCTAGAATTCCAAGTTTAATAAAATAGCCACTTATAAAAGCCCAAACAGGATTGATATAGATTTTTATCCAGGTTGCTTTCTTCTTTTGATTAAACATTTGTTTTGACTGAATGGTCGTATATTTTTCTAGCTTATCTACCAATTGCCCCACGGAATCGTAACTATAATGCAATAAATGACCCTTGATGAATCCTTTAGTAGGACTTGTATCAAAGGTTAGATTTTCGTGTACTTCTCCAGTCCATTTACCAATACCTCTTTGAACTAATCTTTGAATTTTATCAGGATACCACATGCCATGTTTGATCCATTTCCCACAAAAATTAGTGATTCTATTAAGGCTATAAACCTGATTTTTAAAGCCTGATTCTTTAAGGTTCCTAATCTCGTCTACAAGTTCCTCGCTTAAAACTTCGTCAGCGTCTATGAATAAAATGTGAGACATAGATGCCATTGACATGGCTAAGTTTCTTTGACTAGAAAAATCTGAAAATTTATTTTGATGCAGCTTTACTTCATAACGGCTACAAATATCAAGCGTGGCATCCCTTGAGAAGGAGTCAACAATTATGATTTCATCCGCAACACGCTTAAGACTATCTAAGCATTTACCAATATGCTTCTCCTCATTATAAGTTATGATAACAACAGATAGTGTATGCATTTATGCAATAAGTTTATTGTGATCAATTTTCAAAAATTGGTTGGTGTGAATTTGAATTAAAATAATTACCCAAATTAAAAAACAACCAACCACTTTTAATGCATAAGGAATCATAATATTAATTCTAAGCCAAGGGGTAAACAAGTCGGAATATGAAAAGCTTGAAAAGAAGATCGCAATAATAAATGCCGTGTTTATAAAAGTAGTTTTTGGCTGTAATACATACCATAAACAAATGGGTACAACACCAATGATATAGGTTGGTGATTCCGATCCTGTATTAAATACAATTACAAACAGCATGACAGAACATAAGATGTAAAGCTGATAAACCAAGTGGTTAAAATATTTTATTTTGGTATACTGTGATACCAATAAAATAAATCCTGGAATAATAAAATAAAGTTTATTGAGTGTAGGTAAGTTAAAGACCCTTTTGACCATGCCTTGCAGCGATATGTCGACCATGTTTTTGTACATGTCGACTGTTAAATCAAAATTAGATTTTAGCGATAAGCTTGTCATCCAGTCTTTATAGGATTGCATTAGAAATTCCGGACTTGTAATCAGAAGCGGAAGAAGCACCAAAATAATGGTCCACATAATTAAATAAAGTATATACTTGCTCTTTTGTTTGCTAAAAAAGAAAAAGGCAAGTCCTACAATCCCATATAACTTAATAAAGAACCCAAGTAATAATGATACTGTTGCGCCATGTTCTTTTTGCTTCAGTAAATACACGAAGGAAAGGATAATGGATGCTGCAATCAATCCATTGCTTTGCAAATTGGCACTAGCATTCATCATTTCGTGGACAGATAAAAGCAATATGCCATTTTGATAAATGGACTTTATTGGTAATTTTCTAATTGCATAATACAATAAACCAGCATCAAATAGTCCCCATGCAAATGGCCCTACAATAGAAGGCAGTATTGTAAAAGGTGTTACTAAAATGGCAAATGTGGGGCTGTAATAATAATGATCCCAATATTCAGCAGGATATACATTATACAAATTCAACTGCTGTTGAAGATGAAAAAAGGACTGCTTAAAAATTATGAAATTATTATAGGAATGATTCAAAACGGCGCCAAGTAGCGTAAGAAAAACTAGGCCAAACCAAATGATAGCTACTCGATTGTTGTTTACTAAAATCTTATTAATAAAGCTTTTGAATTTCGAAGTATTGGCCATGCTTTGCTATTATTGATTTAAAAAACTATTGATACAAACATCTAAAGCTTCAATTCCTAGGCCTGTATTTGCGACAGTTTCAACAATGCCCACTTTTTCGCCAGCTTGTATTCTGTCATTCAAAGAATGCGTTAAATGTGAGAGGAATTTTTTGGCATCCGCTCTGTCAGATTTATTGACAACAAAAATATTGGCCACTTCAAATAAACCAGATTTCATCATTTGAATATCATCCCCTGCCTCTGGTACCAATACCAATAAAGTAACATCCGCTACAGAAGCTACTTCTACCTCTGACTGACCGACACCGACAGTTTCTAAAATAACAATGTCGAATCCAACTGACTTCAAAAATTGACTGATCTTATTGATTGATTTAACTAATCCCCCTAAATGTAACCTTGAAGCAAGTGATCTAATATAAACGGAGGGATGCAAGTACCAATCTTTCATTCTAATTCTATCGCCCAACAAAGCCCCCTTGTGCTTGACGGAGGAAGGGTCAACAGAAATAACTGCTATTCTTTTATTTTGTAAAATATAATGGCCAATTAAAGCCGAAATTAATGTGCTTTTACCTGCACCAGGAGGACCTGTAATACCTATTACAGGTATACTCGATGGAGTTATAGTAGATAAAAGTTCCTCTACCCCAACAGCTTCATTTTCTATCAGAGAAATAACTCTTGCGACAGCTATAAAATTGCCTTCAGCAACCTCTTTTTTCAAATTTTCAATAGCAAACATCTAGTGACGAATGATTTTATAATTCTTGTAATCAAAAAGTCGAATACCTGTTAATTTTTCAAAATAGTACAAAACTAAATTTTTCAATGAAAATTTCTTTTTTGTAACGTCTATATCAATAATCCAATTTTTCTTTTCAATACGATCCAGCATGACATTAGGATGTGTCCCAGTGAAACGTTCTAAGGAATCATAGCCAGAAAAATCATAATAATCAGGACTTGCTTTTATTTTTTCTAGTTGTGTGTCATCATTCCAAAACATCGCTGTTTCTTTTTGTTTCTTACGCATTTGTTCAGGACTTTTCACCCATCCATAATGGTATATACTAGCATCTATGGCAGCAACGTTTAACTTTTTATTGTCTAATCTAAATCCTTGAGCATCACGATATGCACTAATTGCCTTATTATTTTTAATGATCCTTATTTCATGGGCGTACCATTTTCTGCTATCCCCCACAAAATCATAAGTGCCGTAAAAATGTTTGTACTTAAACAACAAGCCTTCAACTTCTTGATCATCCTTGTATTTTTCGCAAGCTGCAAGTATCGAAGGATGGTATTTTTCATGCACTACTTCATCCCCTTGAATATAGAATGCCCAATCAAAACTGTCATCAATTAATTGAAAAGCCTTGTTGGTTTCGTCCGCCAAAACAACCCCACCTTTTCTCAAATCCTTGTTCCAAACTGAATGGTAAATTTTAACTTTTGGATCACCAATAGATTCAATTAACGCAATCGTTTCATCTGTTGAATCCCCTATTAAAACAATCATTTCGTCTACTACAGGTAGTATAGAACGTATCGCTTCTAGGATTGGAAAGTCATTTATGACTGCATTTTTAATAATTGTAAAGCCGGCAACCTTCATATTCTCTGTTTTGATCTTCAAATAACCGAAATCTTTTGCAACTTGCCTATTGTTTTACTTAAAGTTTGATTGAAAGCGGTTAATTTTGAAGCACGAATATGAATATGTCTACAACTATTTGTTTTGATTTTGGCAACACCCGATTAAAGGCAGCAATTTTTAAAGGCAACCATTTGGAAAAAATGGAAATTCTTGAAGATAGTAGCCCCGCATCTATTCAAAAAATGTTGGATCAATACCAGCCTGCTAAAACCTTGCTTTCTTCTGTGATTCACCACGATAAAGAGATAGAAAGTCAGCTGAGTCAATATGGACCATTTCATTTATTGGGACCACAAACAAAATTGAATTTCACAACACCTGTTGGCAAGCCTGAGACAATTGGGGCGGATCGCCTTGGTCTAGTTGCTGCAGCGGTGGATCTTTTTCCCAAACAACACAATCTTGTCATCTCTCTTGGCTCATGCATCACTTATAATTTTGTGAACAATAGAGGACAATTCTTAGGAGGGGGGATCTCTCCAGGTATGCAAATGCGTTTTAAGTCAATGAACGATTTAACGGCCTTATTGCCCTTAATCGAGCCTGCTCCAAGCTTTGGCTTAGTTGGCTATGACACCAAAACAAACCTACTTTCTGGGGTCGTTTTGGGCATGGCTGCCGAAATTGATGGTATAATTGGTGCTTATGAGGCCAAATACAGCAAATTTAACGCCCTATTAACCGGTGGGGACCTTAGTTATTTTGTACCTCACTTAAAAAGAAGGATATTTGCGGATCAAAATTTAATATATAAAGGACTATATGCGATTAGTGAAAAAAATTCTTAGGCTAACCCCTTTCATTGGACTTTTCTGTTTTATAGCCCCTTTAAAGGCGCAGATCAATTCTCCGTTTTCAAGATATGGTGTAGGTAACGAAGTATACAATAGCCAAAATGCTGCCAATCAAGGAATGGGAGGATTAACAGCAGCCTATACACCAACGATGAATGGCGCTTTTGGACAAAGTATCAATTTCAACAACCCAGCATCTTATGGCGGTATCTATATGACCACCTTTGATATTGGCATGAACTTGACAAATAATATTCTTAAAAGAACAACGCCAGCAGCAAAAGAAAAATCAACCTATTTAATACCAAACTATATCGTAGTGGGTGTACCAATTAATAAAGCGAAAAAAATTGGATTTGCTTTTGGATTAAGACCTCTTACACAAATCAATTATTCTGTAAATGATTTTGAATTTTCACCGAGTATCGGCGATTCAATATATAGTAACTATAAAGGCGAAGGAGGAATCAATCAAGTGTTCTTGGGTGTAGGTAAAAGCTGGAAATACCTTAGCATAGGCATGAACACAGGTTATAATTTAGGAAGAAAGAAAATAGATGTTGTAAAAGCAATTTTATACAATAGTGACTCCTCTTATTTTTATCAGTCTTTATCTAGTACCAACACAACTTTTGGTGGTGCTTTTTTAAATCTAGGTTTACAAGGTGAGTTTCCTTTGTCTAGTTCTACAAATTCTGTGACAAAAGATAAAACCGAGTATAGCCTTAGCTATGGCGCAACCTATACACTAGACCAAAAATTAAAAGGGAAGCAAGATGTCATAAGATCTACTGGAACTTTTACAAGTTCTGAAGAACTTGCAGTGGATTCAGCGTTATATCAAAAAGACATTAGTGGCAATATTGAATTACCTAGCGTTATCACAGCCGGTATAGGTTTACACAAAAAAATTACAACTGTAAGAGGAAGCTTTGATCAATGGGTATTAGGCATTGAATTAAACCAATCCAACTGGAAAGATGGTTATAAATTTTATGGCGCGACTGACCAAGTTCGTAATTCAACTATGTTCAGATTTGGTGCTCAATTATGTCCAAATCCATTTGCTTTTGAAAGTTACTGGTCAACAGTAACTTATCGCTTTGGTGCATTTAGCGGCAATGATTATATCAATATCAACAATAACGGATTGAGATCAAATGGTCTTACAATGGGATTGGGCTTGCCAATTAGAAAGTATCGTTCTTATGATTATCAATTCACTTTATTAAACTTGGCATTACAGATGGGGCAAAGAACGGGTGCTTCTTCCAATTTTAAAGAAAACTTTGTTCAATTTACAGTGGGTTATAGTTTAAGTGACGTGTGGTTTAATAAACGTAAATATGATTAATCAATCATTGAATAAAATATTAAAAATAGCAGTTGCTTGTATAAGTAGCTGCTTTTTTATGGCCTCATGTGAAAATGATGTGGATGCTGTAAAAGCATTAGGAGCAAGGGTTGGAGGGATTGATGTAGGAAAAGACGTGGCTATTTTTGTGAGTAACGACGGTAAATTAGGTGCGAAATTAACAGCACCATTAATGAATCGATATTTAGTAGATAGCAGTAAAATGATTGAGTTTCCGAATTCTATTCATGTTGATTTTTTTAAAGACATAGACCAAATTGAAAGTCAACTTTCTGCCAAATATGCAAAATATAAAGAGACTGAGAATCTTGTATTCTTAAAAGAGGATGTCATCATTTTCAACACCCTTGGTGACACTTTATGGTGTAAAGAAATGTATTGGGATCAAAATTTAGGAAAATTTTACACCGAGCAAGACGTGGTTGTGAAACAACACAGCCCTCTAGCAAAGATTTACGGTAAGGGCTTAGAAGCCAATCAAAATTTAACAGACATTCGTATCTTTAAGCCACAACCAAATAGCTATGCCATCATTCAAGATAGCAGTAGCCTAAATCCTTAATATTAAACAGATGGAATATAGAAAAATGGGCAAAACTGGCCTGCAATTGAGTACATTAAGTTTCGGGAGTTGGGTGACATTCCACAAGCAAATTGACGATCGTATTGCGGACGAATTAATGGGTATCGCTTATGACGCTGGGGTTAATTTTTTTGACAACGCAGAAGTATATGCTGCTGGGGAAAGTGAGAAAATGATGGGGAGGGTGTTAAGTCAAAAAAAATGGGATAGAACTTCAATCGTATTATCTTCAAAAGCATATTTTGGATGGAGAGGAAAAGCAAATAAACCAAATCAAACAGGCTTAAGCAGAAAGCATTTAACTGAAGCTTGTCATGAAGCATTACAAAGATTACAAACCGATTATTTAGACTTATATTTTTGTCATCGACCAGATAAATCAACCCCCATCGAAGAAGTGGTTCAAACAATGAATACCTTAATTCAACAGGGAAAGATTCTTTATTGGGGAACAAGCGAATGGAGTGGCGTTGAAATCATGGAGGCGCATAGAATTGCTGAAAAATATAGACTGATTGGCCCATCGATGGAGCAACCTCAATACAATATGTTTGAGCGCAATAAAATGGAAAATGAATATGTAGAGATCTTTAAAAATGTGGGCATGGGTACCACCATTTGGAGCCCTTTAGCTTCTGGCTTATTAACTGGTAAGTACAATGACGGCATACCAGAAGGATCAAGAATGCAAATCGAGGGGTATGAATGGTTAAGAGACAGAATGTTAATGCAAGACAAAATTGCTAAAGTGCAACAATTGGGCGCTTTGGCCAAAGCTTTAAAAGTAAGCACTGCCTCATTGAGCATTGCATGGTGTATTAAAAATCCGAATGTGTCTACTGCCATATTAGGCGCTACCAATAAAACACAATTGTTAGAAAATTTAACTGCACTAGAAACCGCTACATTGTTGACACCAGAGATCATGGAACAAATAGAAGGCATTATTGAAACTAAACCTGTTTTACCAGAATGGTAATGCCCAATTTTTCACTTAAAAATAAAATATGATTTTCGCCATCATCGCTTCAATTGTTTTAATAGGTTTTTTCTCTGGTTATGAGATTGGCTTTGTAAGTGCTAATCGACTAAGTTTAGAATTAAAGAAAAAACAAGGGAGCAGGTCAGGAAGAATCATTTCTGGCTTTCTTGAAGCCCCTACTCAATTCATTGGCACTTGCTTAATTGGATTAAATATTTCGTTGGTGGTGTTTGGTATTTTGTTTGAAGAATTATTACACACACATATCTGGAGCAAATTAGGATTGGGAGACGGTGCTATTTTAGTAGGTAACACACTTGTATCTACTTTTGTCATCTTGTTTATTGGAGAACTAGTGCCTAAAGCGATTTTTAAAGCAAGGGCAGCATCAATGATCAATACTTTCGCGCCTTTAGCTCAATTTTTCCATCTTTTATTTAAGCCTTTAACAGTAGTATTAGTTAATACGGCGCAATGGGTATTGAGTAATATATTACAAGTAAAGATGGTGTACAAAAAAGAAGCATTTACGAAAGTAGATTTGGCACATTTTGTACAACAGACAAATGCACATCAAGAACAACAAGAGCTGAATACCGATTTATTTGAAAATGCATTGAGCTTACCTGACATCAAAGTTAGAAAGTGTTTGGTACCGAGGACGGAAATTATTGGAGTAGAAATTCAAACAGATCTAGAAGAAGTGAAAGCACTTTTTATTGAAACCAAATTAAGTAAACTCATTGTATACAATGATTCACTTGACAATATTGTTGGTTATATACACCAGCTTGATTTATTCAAAAAACCAAAGGATCTAAAAGCTATACTACACCCTATTTTGTTGGTGACAGAAAGTATGAATGCGGCAGACTTAATCAACCTATTCTCTAAAAAGAGAAAAAGTATTGCATGGGTGGTGGACGAGTATGGTGGCACCGCCGGGATTGTAACAATGGAAGATGTATTGGAGGAGATTTTTGGAGAAATCAATGACGAATATGATGAGCAAGAATTTTTAGAGAAAAAGATATCGGAGAACGAATATGTGTTTAGTGGCAGATTAGAATTAGATTATATCTATGAAAAATACGGTATCGATTTTGCCGCTGATAACGCAGAAACTTTAAGTGGTTACTTAATACATAAACACGAAGCCATTCCAAAAGTCCGAGAAGTGATTCATTTGACTCATTTTGACGCCGAAATACTCCTGGTGAGTGATACTAGGATTGAGAAAGTAAAGCTCACCATCCACTAGTACTATTTTTTAATTTTTGGCCTTAATTTTCCATTAGAAGCCTTAACTTTAGTCTTCATTCAAACACTCCATGGCGTTATTTAATCGTTTAAACCCCAAAGATGGTTCCGAGATGTCATTTATAGATCATCTTGAAGTACTAAGGGGCACCATTGTTAGGTCTGCCGCCTCGATATTGGTGATGGCGTTGGTTATCTTTATCAAGAGAGACTGGGTCATGGATAATATTATAACAGGACCTATTCAGCCAGATTTTATTACCTACCGTAAATTTTGCGAGTTGAGTCATTGGGCAAATCTAGGAGATGCCTTATGTATGCCTGCGGTTAAAGTGACGATGCAAAGCACTTCTTTTGGTGGCCAATTTTTAAGTAGTATTAGTATGGCGATAGTAGGGGGGATCATTACAGCATTCCCTTTCATATTTTATCAAATTTGGTCCTTTGTAAAGCCGGCATTAAAAGAGAATGAATTAAAGAATACACGTTTCATGATTTTCTGGGTATCTTTTTTCTTTTTTCTTGGAGCAGCATTTGGGTTTTTTATTTTAGGGCCATTCACATTTAATTTCTTAGCTAGCTTTCAGTTAGGAACCAAAAATGTGATTACAACTATTCCAACATTTTCTGATTATTTGGATAATCTAACAAATTTGATTCTAGGATGTGGTATTGCATTTGAATTGCCTGTTTTAGCTTTTTTATTGACGAAGATTGGCATAGTGACCCCGACATTTTTAAGAGAAACGCGTAAATATGCAGCAGTAATTATTTTAGTGATTGCTGCATTTATCACACCAAGTCCAGATTGGTATAGTCAATTGCTTGTCTTTATTCCATTATACTCCTTATTTGAATTGAGTATTATTGTTTCAAGATGGGCCTATAAATCTGTGAAGAAGGATGAGGAAGAGTGGGAATAATCAATCTTAAAATTAAAACCTACAATATGGCTTACGTTTTTGATGCATCAAAACCAATCGCAATGGGCGCAGACCATGCAGGAGTTGCTTATAAGCAGGAAGTAAAAGAATGGCTAGAAAAAAAAGGATACCAAGTAAAGGATTTTGGCACTTACAATACCGACTCCGTTGACTACCCAGATTTTGCTCATCCTACTGCATCAAGTGTTGAAACAGGTGAAGCTGCATTTGGAATTTTATTCTGTGGATCTGCCAATGGCGTTGCAATAACAGCCAACAAACATGCAGGGGTAAGAGCAGGTTTATGTTGGTTAACAGAAATAGCACAGCTAACTAGATTACATAATGATGCGAACATGATCTGTGTACCTGCAAGATTTGTGAGTATCGAATCTGCAATAGAAATGATCGATGCATTTATGACAACTGCTTTTGAAGGTGGCAGACACCAAGGAAGAGTTGATAAAATAAGTTGTTCTTAATTTTTTATCATTCAATTTTTAAAATAGTAGATCAGAATTTTTAATTTAAATAAATCAATATGCGTAAATTTTTTATTGTACTTCTAAGTTTGAGCGTTGGGTTTGTGAATGCACAAACAATAGATGCCAGCACCGCAGCAAAATATATCACTGCAGCTGGATTAAAGAAACACCTTAGTATTATTGCTAGTGAAGAAATGCAAGGTAGAGAGACCGGAACAGAGGGAGAGAGAAAAGCAGCTAACTACCTTGTTGGCCAGTACAAACAAATGAATATGACTCCAGGCAATGCAGGTTCTTATAGAATGCCATTTAGTTTATTTCAGGATAAGGTAACTAGTTCAAGTTTAAAAGTGAATGGTGCAAGTTATACTATGGATAAAGATTTCTGGATCAGTGCAGGTGCAGCTCCACAAAAAACATTTACAAGCAATGAACTTTTCTATGTAGGGCCTGATTTTAATGATAAGTCTACTTTAGATGTAAGAGGTAAATTGTTAATTAGTACAGACGGAAAAGAAAGAACAATGACTGAAACAATGGCTGCACAAAAATTAGGTGCAATTGGAATCATTCATGTTGCAAAAAAAAATCCAACGATGCCAAGTAGCTTAAGTGGTCGCTTAGCTTTTGCGGCAAATACAAATACATTTGTAAGCATGACTGTCAATAAAATAGTTGGTGCAGCTTTACTTGGTGGTACAAGAGAATTCAGCGATACAGAATTTGCAGAATTACCAATTGGAAAATACACTGCTTCAGTAGAATGGACTTCAGATAGAACAAGTGTGACTATACCTAGTGCAAATGTGATAGCCTATATGCCAAGTAAGGAAAAATCTGATGAATATTTATTCATTACAAGTCACTACGATCATGAAGGTATTAAGAATGGTGTGATCTATTATGGCGCGGATGATGATGGATCAGGTACAACAGGTGTTCTTGCAATTGCAGAAGCATTTACACAAGCAAAAAAGAAAGGATTTAGCCCGAAAAGAAATATCGTATTCATGAATGTTTCTGGAGAAGAAAAAGGATTGTTAGGCTCTAAATATTATGGCGAACACCCTATTTTCCCTATGGAAAAAACAACTGCCGATTTAAATATCGACATGATTGGTCGTATCGATCCAACTTACAAAGGAGATTCAATGAACTATGTGTATGTCATTGGAGAAGATAAATTAAGTAGCGATTTACTACCTATCACTGATAAGGTAAATAAAAACTACACTATGGAATTGGATAGAAGGTTCAATGATCCTAAAGATCCAAACCGTTTTTATTACAGAAGCGACCACTACAATTTTGCAGCAAAAGGGGTTCCAGTAATTTTCTACTTTAATGGAACACATGCAGACTACCATAAACCAACAGACAGAGTGGAGAAAATCAATTTTGATCTAATGGAAAAAAGAACAAGACTCATTTTTGAAACTGCTTGGGAAATGGCAACAAGAGAAGATATGTTAAAACGCGATATGCCTTTGAACATGCCTGCTACGAGATAAATTATTAGCCCCTTCATAAAATATAAGGGGCTAATAATTTTTTGTCTAATGATTTTTTCGGCACCCCCATAAACGAGGTACCGATTTCATTTTAATAAAAATGCCCCTTAGCAATAAGGGGCATTTTTATGAAGTAAAGAAGGTGAAAACTACTGACCTAATATATAAGAGAAAATCAATGGCACAACAATCGTGGCATCACTCTCAACAATAAATTTAGGCGTATCAATATCTAGTTTACCCCATGTAATTTTTTCGTTCGGAACGGCACCAGAGTAAGATCCGTAAGAAGTAGTACTATCACTAATTTGACAGAAATAACTCCAGAAAGGTACATCATGCCATTCTAAATCTTGGTACATCATTGGTACAACACAAATTGGGAAGTCACCAGCGATACCTCCTCCTACTTGGAAGAAACCTACCCCTTTACCACTACTATTTGCTCTATACCATTCTGTTAAATAGATCATGTATTCAATTCCGTTTTTAACAGTAGATGCTTTCAATTCATTTTTGATCACATAGCTAGCAAATATATTTCCTGTTGTACTATCCTCCCATCCTGGAACAACGATAGGAATATTCTTTTTAGCAGCAGCTACAATCCAGCTATCCTTAGGATCAATTTCATAATATTGTTCTAACTCACCGCTCAATACCACTTGGTATAAAAATTCATGCGGGAAATAACGCTCCCCTTTTGCTTCTGCTTCTTTCCAGAACTTGACAATATGTTTTTGTAATCTTCTAAATGCTTCCTCTTCTGGAATACAAGTATCTGTTACACGGTTATAATGGTTCTCTAATAAATCCCACTCATCCTGTGGTGTTAAATCTCTATAGTTAGGAACACGCTTATAGTGGCTATGCGCTACAAGGTTCATTACATCTTCCTCTAAATTGGCACCAGTACAACTGATGATTGCAATTTTATCTTGACGGATCATCTCTGCTAAACTAATACCCAACTCTGCAGTACTCATTGCACCCGCCAAACTCACTAACATTTTACCACCCTCTAATAAATGGGTTTCATAACCTTTAGCAGCATCTACTAAAGCGGCAGCATTAAAATGTCGATAATGGTGCTCTATAAACTGGGAAATTGGTCCTTTACTCATGTCGATTGATTTGATGCAAAAGTAATTTTTTTTAGCAGATTTGCCCAATTCATGTAAAACGCACCAAAAGGCAAAATTTTGTACCTTGTAGGATCAAATTGACCACTATGAACACTAAAAAATATGGCCCGATTCTCGTGGCCTTACTGATTGGCGCTCCATTTGCATACAGTGCATTGGTTTATCCTCAATTACCTAGCAAAATACCTACCCATTTTAATATCGAGGGGAAGGCAGATGCATGGGGAGGCCCTGAAAGTATCTTTATTGGGCCAGGGATCATGGGTGCTGTGAGTCTTTTTGTGTATGTATTGATGACCAATTTAAAATCAATTGATCCAAAAAAATATGATGAACAAAACGATCAGCTCTATAAAAATTTCGCCCTCCTTACAGTTACCTTCTTAAGTATTTTAAGCAGCATAATCATCTATTCATCCACACATACAGACCAAATCAATGGTGGTAAATTAATAATGCCCTTAATTGGCTTATCCTTTGCTGGTTTAGGTTGGTACATGCCCAAGTTTAAACAAAATTATTTTGTAGGTTTTAAATTACCATGGACATTAGAAAATGTAGATAACTGGAATGAGACACATAAGGTTGCAGGAAAAATTTGGGTTTATGGTGGCCTATTTCAAGCAGTAACCACTTTTGCATTACCCATGAAATTTGGGATTATATGTTTTATGGTGGCAACAGCGGTGATGGTCATTATACCTACTGCTTTTTCATATAGAATGTTTAAAAGAGGCAATCAGATTTTATAATTAAATCATTAAGAACTAGCTGCATCGTTTGTTCAGTTCATCAAAATAAAAATACATTATGAGCCAAAAAAATAATTTAGGAACCAAATTTATCCATGCTGGAGCACATCCAGACCCAAGCACAGGTGCAATTATGACACCGATCTATCAAACGTCTACCTACGTACAATCCGCTCCTGGCGTGCATCAGGGCTATGAATATGCAAGAAGTCAAAACCCTACCCGCTTTGCTTTAGAAGAAGCATTTGCAGTAATTGAAAATGGGAAATTTGGATTGGCCTTTGCAAGTGGTGTAGCCGCTACAGATGCGGTAATGCGTTTATTAGTTCCAGGGGACGAAGTGGTGGCAGCACATGATATGTATGGAGGATCTTTTCGTTTGTTTTCAAAAGTGCATGAGAAAATGGGCATCAAGTTTACTTATGTAGACACTTCTAATGCAGAAAATGTAACAGCAGCAATCACACCAAAAACAAAATTGATCTGGGTGGAGACGCCAACCAATCCATTGATGAATATTACAGACATTGAGACGGTTGCTACAATCGGAAAAAAACACAACTGCATTGTTTGTGTAGACAATACATTTGCATCGCCATATTTACAAAACCCACTAGACCAAGGTGCAACCATCGTGATGCACTCTGCTACTAAATATTTAGGAGGGCACAGTGATGTGATTCAAGGCTGTTTGGTCATGAATGATGAAGCATTAAGAGATCAATTGTATTTTATTCAAAAAAGCACAGGTGCTGTTCCAGGACCACAAGATTGCTTTTTGGTCTTAAGAGGGATTAAAACATTGCATGTAAGAATGCAGCGTCATTGTGAGAATGGCGAAAAAGTAGCTGCTTATTTACGTCAACATCCAAAAGTAGCAAAAGTATACTGGTGTGGGTTTACAGACCATCCAAACCATGATATTGCTAAGAAGCAAATGCGTGGATTTGGCGGTATGATGAGCTTTACACTTAAAGATGATAGCATTGCTGCTGCCACAAAAGTTCTATCTAGTACTAAAATATTTTCATTGGCCGAAAGTTTAGGAGGTGTTGAATCTCTTATCAATCATCCAGCGAGTATGACCCATGCTTCTATCCCACGTGAACAAAGAATCGCTAATGGTTTAGCAGATGGATTGATTCGTTTAAGTGTAGGCATTGAAGATGCAGAAGATATCATTGCAGATTTAGCACAGGCTATTGGATAATGAACCAAGCAATCAAACAATTATTGGATCAAAAAGTAAAACAGTATAACCATATTGATTTTATTGAAAAAGATCCAATAGCAATACCCCATTTATATACAAAGCAGCAAGACATTGAGATTGCTGCTTTTTTTGCTGCCATCTTTGCTTGGGGAATTAGAACGACAATAATACAAAAGAGCAAGGAATTACTCAATCGGATGGACAATGCCCCTTTTGAATTTTGTACTCAACACCAAGCAAAAGACCTGAAAAAATTACTTGGATTTACACATCGAACATTTAATGATACCGACTTACTTTATTGTATTGCATTTTTCAAAAAGCATTATGCATCCCAAAAAAGTTTAGAGACTGCTTTTTTTAAAGACCAAATAACCGGTAAAAAATTAACCACTGTCGAAGCAGGACTAGTACATTTTAAAGAATATTTTTTTTCTTTAGACGATGCACCACATAGAACTAAAAAACATATCGCCTCTCCTCAAAATGGATCTACTTGTAAAAGATTGAACATGTTCCTTAGATGGATGGTGCGCAAAGACAAGCAAGGCGTAGATTTTGGATTATGGAAAAGTATCCAACCAGCCGATTTAATCATTCCAATTGATGTGCATGTGGCTAGGGTATCTAGAAGTTTCGGACTCATCACCCGTCCACTAATTGATTGGCAAACCGCCATTGAGTTAACCAATTATTGTCGAACTTTAGACCCTAAGGATCCAGTTAAATATGACTTTGCCTTATTTAGTTTAGGCGTGACAGAAAAAATCAGATAAATCATTCCTTATGGAAATAGCATTACATGAAATTGAACAGTTATCTCCAAACGATTTAATTGTTTATATCAACGATTGTATCAATCATGATTTTAATAAGCTAGTTCAACTGCTTTACCGAATTGATGTATCTGAAAATAAATTAAAAACAATATTGCAATCTAACCCTACGGAAGATGCTGCCAAATTGATTGCAACAGTCATCATAGAAAGATTAGCTGCTACAAAAGCTGCAAGAGCAAGTTTTGCTACAAATAAAATAAGTCAATCTACATCAGAAAACAATAGTACTACTGAAGATGATTTAGAACGACTTTAAAACAAAGTCCTGATTTACAATTTGTAGTAATCCTATTTTGTACACTTATAAATCTCCTAACTGCGGACGCATAACAATATCTTCTACCACCGCCTGCGGACTTAATTGCGTAGCGGCATAAATCATCTTAGCAATATCTCCAGCTTCCATAATTCTTTCCTCAGCTACTCCAGAACCTTTCCAGCTATTGGTATAAGTAGCGCCAGGGCAAACCGAAGTCACTTTAATGCCTTTATCTTTTAATTCCAATCTTAGGTTAGCAGAAAAACCAAGTAGCGCATATTTTGAAATGCTATAAGAACCTCCATTTGGATAGGCTTGTAAAGATGCAATTGAACAAATATTAAAAATATGGCCTTGCTTTGCTTTAAGCATTGCAGGTAATAAATCACGTGTTAAATAATAAGCAGAAAATAAATTTGCATTCAATTGCGCTTCTAACTGCCCTTCTGCTTCGTCTTGTAATTGACCAGGTAAAAAATAACCAGCATTATTCACTACTATATCTGGCACTGTTCTCGCTAAAACCCATTCAGAAAAACAGTGCACTTGACCTTTGATAGATAAGTCTGCATGCACATATTCAATTTTAACTGCTGGATAGGCATTTTGCAATTCAGCAGCTGCTTTAGCAAGATCTGCAGCAGTCTTACTAGTTAGATATAAATTATGTCCTGCTGCTGCAAATGTATTTGCAATTGCAAAACCTATTCCCTTAGACGCGCCTGTGATAATGATATTCATAAATTCATACTTTACTCGATAAAGATACCAAGCAAAATGGTAATTTAGCAGTTCAATTATCAATTCATACCTTTCTAATGGCTTATAAAGACCTGTTTTTTGACCTAGATCATACCCTTTGGGATTTTGAAACCAATTCAAAAGAATGCATCCAAGAATTATACAACAGGTATGAACTGGCAGAATTAGGGATACTTGATTTTGATGGATTTTACAGTACTTACTCTGCACATAATCATCGATTATGGGAACGTTACAGCAAGGGCTTTATTAAGCAAGAAGAATTAAGATGGAAAAGAGTGTATTTAAGTTTACTCGATTTTAAAGTAGCCAATGAAAAGTTGTCAAAAGAAATTTCAAACGCTTATTTAGAAATCCTGCCCAACAAGACAAATTTGTTTCCTTATACGATCGAGATATTAGATTACCTTAAGAACAAGGATTATAGAATGCACTTAATCACGAATGGTTTTGAATCGGTGCAGTTTAAAAAAATTAACAACTCGGGATTAGCCGCTTATTTTATAGAAGTCATTACTTCAGAAGCAAGTAATAGCTTAAAGCCCCACAAGGATATTTTTGAATATGCATTAAAGAATGCCAATGCATCTGTATCAGAAAGTATAATGATTGGAGACAATGAGTCTGCGGATATACAAGGAGGGATTAATATTGGGATGGATACGATTTTCGTGAACCATATCCAAGCGATCCCAACAGTTCCTGCAACCTATACAATCACTCATTTAAAGGAATTGGAGGCAATCTTATAAAATCTTTTAGATTACCATTTTGCTAAGACAGTCACACCGCCTTTCACTGTATCACCAATTTTACAAGTAATCTCTGTGCCAATCGGTAATAACAAATCTACCCTACTACCAAATTTAATAAAACCATATTCATCGCACTGATTGAACTTAGAACCTACTTCTGCGTAATTACAAATTCTTCTTGCAAGTGCACCTGCAATTTGTTTTAATAGGATAGATCCTTTTTCGTTTTCAACTACAACAGACCATCTTTCATTTTCAGTAGAAGACTTTGGATGCCATGCCACTAAAAATTTACCAGGATGGTATTGATTGTATATAATATTACCGGCAACAGGCAAACGATTCACGTGCACATTTGCAGGACTCATAAATACACTTAATTGGATTCTTGGCTCTTTATAGAATTCATCTGGCATTACTTCCTCAATGACAACTACTTTACCATCTGCTGGAGAAACAATGGCAGAAGGATCGTTCGTTAATAAACGATTCGGCATTCTAAAGAAAGAAACAATGAATAAAAAGAAGGCTAATAAAATCACAAAAACAGCCCAAGCCACAAAAGCACTTATTGGAAATAAATAAGAAAAATTAACTAGGTTTAAAATACCAACTACAAATGCAACCAATGCGATTGTAGCTGTACCTTCTCTATGTATGGTCATATAAACAATTTGGGCAAAGTTAATTCATCTAAAAGATAAATTGAAGCAATATCCAAACAAATGGCCCTGCAAACAAGACAGAATCAAATCGATCTAAGAAGCCCCCATGCCCAGGCATCATACTACCACTGTCTTTCACGCCTGCCAAACGCTTCAATTTGCTTTCAAAAAGATCCCCTAGATTGCCCATGATAGATGCAACAAAGGTAATTAGAAACAAATATGGGGTAGAGATTGGGATGAATTGTCCTGCCACAATAGATAAAATAACAACCGATAAAATTACGCCTGCAATCGTTCCTTCCCATGTCTTTTTAGGAGAGATTGGAGAAATAGGTGTACGTCCAATAAAGGAGCCCACTAAATAAGCCATCGTATCGTTTATCCAAACAGTCACAATTACTAAAATAGGCACCATCAATTCAATGTTTGGGATAAACATGGCCATCATTGAATTTAAAAACATGCCTCTTATAGCAAAAAATAAAGAAAGGCTAATTGTGATGTAAATGAATCCAAAAAAACTAATCGCTAAATTTTTGATATCCGCTTTTCTTGCAAAAACATCTGCGATCATCATCAATACAAGTGCTACTGGCATTAATTTTAATCCAATCCACCTTAAACCAATACCTTGATAAGCAAGAGGTAGCTTTTGTAATAAAGCCGTTGGTAAAGTAATATCAGATGGCGCTAAACTAAGCATCATCAATACACCTAAGAACAATACACCCCATTGGTGCATTTTTGAAATTTGCGCATAGGATGGGAAAATAGCACGCATTAATTTTTGGTATTCAAATAAACAACCTATTTGTATAACAAGGAATAAGGCAAAAAATGACCAATTATTCAATAACAAACCAGCTAACATAATAAAAACAAATACGATAGCAGACAATGCCCTTACTTTAAAAACAGAAAAATTAAACGCCATGAAACCTTCTTTTAATTTGAATATAAAATTAAGCTATCTCAACTAAGAAGCTAAGCGCTTTTTCCTCGAACTCGGCAGGGGTATATAATTCTACCTCCCCTAAAAAAACGTAGGATGTATCCTGCTTATTTAATAATTTAACAGGAATGCCTTTTTCCTCAAAAAGTCCCGCCACCATTGTGACATATGCCAGTTGTGGATGACTAAATATTTTTTTCCAATCCTGCATCGGTAGTATTTTTAAGTTGTTTGAAAAGTACAACAAGTAATAGGATGCCAAGCAGGACCCAATAATAGGCCAAATTAGTGTCTAAGACTTGATCTATTTTCTTTGGGTTATTACGGACAGCATACAATGCTGAAACGCCGATGGCATTATTGATAAAATGCATCAATATGGGCAACCAAATGGTTTTGGTATAATAATAGATTAACCCCAATACAATGCCCAAGGACATTCTTGATAAAAATCCAAAATAAGAAAAATGAAAGGCACTGAATAAAATTGCTGTAACTATAATCGCAACAAAAGGCTTGCCAGACCAGTCCATGATTATTTTTTGAAGGCTTGCTCTAAAATACAATTCCTCCACAATCGCAGGGACCACCGCTATGGCTAGAATAGCAAATACTAAATCCCAAATACTATGCATTTGAGTCATCGCCATCAATGCTTTTTTATACTGCGCTTCCAAATTGGTTGCCCAATTTCTTATTGAACTTGAAAGGGTCAGCTTATCTGTAAGATCACCCAATGCGCCACTTAATACAAGTCCAGTCAAAGCAAGTAAGACCACAATTAAAACCTGCTTTTGATTTGTAATTGGGTTAAAACCTAATTGAACAGTCAATTTTCCGGAAGTAAAATAGCCCACTACTAATACAGGCAATCCGAAACCAATGATAGAAGCAACCGCGTTGGCCGCCTGCGTCATATTAGTATATTCGGGACGCATTAAAATAGATTGGATTTCTAAAAAAGGCACATGTAACAGGGCTGCCACAATGGAAAATGTAATTAATCCCCCTAAAATCATGCTCAATCCAGTCATGGCAATGAATAAAACCATCCTGAATCCAGGGGTCATATTAAAAATAGAAGTTTCGTTTGTAGACATGTCAATGCAATTAATTGGTACCTTTGCAACCGTATCGGTTAGATGCAAGATAATGAATTCATATGGTATCTATAGGCAACATACAATTACCAGATTTTCCGCTTTTATTAGCGCCCATGGAGGACGTAAGTGATCCCCCGTTTAGGGCAGTGTGTAAAGACAATGGCGCGGACTTAATGTATACCGAATTTATTAGTAGCGAGGGATTGATTCGTGATGCCATCAAGAGCAGGCAGAAATTAGATATCTATGATTATGAGCGACCAATAGGGATACAGATTTTTGGTGGGGATGAGGAAGCAATGGCCTTATGTACTAAAATTGTAGATACGGTTAACCCCGATTTAATTGATATCAATTTTGGTTGCCCCGTAAAGAAAGTAGCCATGAAAGGTGCAGGGGCTGGGGTTTTAAAAGACTTGGACCTGATGGTACGTTTGACAGAAGCAGTGGTAAAAAGCACCAACCTGCCAGTTACAGTAAAAACAAGGTTGGGCTGGGACGATCGTAATTTGAATGTGCATGAAGCTGCATTGAGGTTACAGGATGTGGGCGTAAAAGCATTAGCAATTCACGGACGTACAAGGGTGCAGATGTATAAAGGTGAAGCAGATTGGACCATCATTGGGAATATTAAAAATGATCCAAGAATTCATATCCCAATATTTGGTAACGGAGATATTAATTCCCCAGAGAAAGCGTTAGAGTATAAAAATAAATATGGCGTAGATGGTATCATGATTGGAAGAGCTGCAATTGGCTACCCATGGATCTTTAGAGAGATTAAGCATTTTTTAGCCACAGGCGAAAAGATGAAATCACCGAGTATTGAAGAACGTGTGGAAGTAGCAAGAAAGCATTTGATTAAATCATTGGAATGGAAAGGACCAATTGGTGGCATCAATGAAATGCGCAGACATTACGCCAACTATTTAAGAGGCTTACCGAATATTAAAGAATATAGAAATCAATTAGTTCGCATCACAGAGCGTGAAGCGATTGAAGCGATACTAGACGAGATCAAGGAAAAGTTTAAAGGCATAGAGATTGACTCAGGGAAAATTGTACTTGAGAACTACCACGAGCACTGCCCTATCAATTAGGAAAACACTTTCACGAAAGCTTTTTTAAAATAATAAATTCAATTAATTTTTAATTGCTTCTGTTATTCTATCGTCCAATGGATCGATACTCATTGGGAAATAATGTGTTAATACCCCTTGCTCATTAATCAAATATTTACAAAAGTTCCAAGCGGGCGCTTGATTACACCATCCGTTTAAATTAGCAGAAGTTAACCAACTATATACAGGATTCTGTGTAGATGATTTGACAACAACTGATTTAGACATCAAAGGAAAACTTACGCCATAATTTTTTTGACAAAAAGCGGCAATCGCTTGATCGTCTTTTGTTTCCTGGTTTTTAAAATCATTTGCAGGGAAACCTATAATCACTAAAGCATCTTTAAACTGCTTCGCTAACTTTTCTAAATTTTCATATTGACCAGTATAGCCGCAATCACTTGCCGTGTTTACGATCAACACTTTTTTACCTTTGAATTGCGCAAAACTAAATGCATTGCCAGCAATATCTTTTGTGGTTAAGCTATAAAATTCAATACTACCCATAGCTTTAGCTGTATTTGTCTGCACTTGTTTCGCACCCGCTTTACCAGTAGACCACATAATCACCGGATACATGGTTTTTAAAATAGACTGGCGATAGCTCATGTCTTTTTTCTTCATCAATAAAGCAGATGAAACCAACACACCAACTGCAATGGCAATTTTAATAATCATATGTTTTTTTATTTTCAAAGAAATTAGCTTTAGCCGATTAATTTTTTTAACAACCACCCCTTCCCTTTATAAGGAGGGTATTTTAAATCTGGGTCAATCCAAGTGGGTGTTTTCATCACCGACTTCATATGGGTGAAAGTAGTGAAACTTAATTTTCCATGATAGCCCCCCATCCCACTAAATCCTCTGCCACCAAAAGGCAACGCATGATTGGTCAAATGCCAACTTGTATTATTGACACATGCACCACCAGAAGGCACATTTGTTAACCAATATTGTTCCGTTGCAGTATCATTTGTGAATACATAAAATGCCAATGGATTTGGATTGCGTCTAATTATATCTAAAGCTTCCTCATTGCTATCATAAGTTAATACTGGGAGGATTGGACCAAAAATTTCGTCCTGCATAATTTTACTTTCAACAGACACCTCTGTTAATATTGTTGGTTCAATATGTAATTTACTAGCATCAGACTTCCCTCCATAGGCAATGGTTCCATCTGCAAAATAACCAACTAGTCTTTGCCATTGTCTTTCGTTAATGATTTTACCATACCCTTCGGAATTAGCGGTATCTGTTCCGTAAAATTGTTCAATCGCTTTAATCAACTCATCGATTAAAACTTGTTTGAAAGCAGTAGGCACTAAAACATAATCTGGCGCCACGCACATTTGACCACAGTTAGAAAATTTAGAATTAACAATTCTTCTTGCAGCCACACGCATATTTGCATCTACCGCAACCACAGCAGGGCTCTTGCCACCCAACTCTAAAGTAACAGGCGTCAATTTCGAAGCTGCTTGCTGGTAAATAATTTTACCAACAGTCGTGCTTCCTGTATAAAAAATATGATCGAATCTAAAACTTTCAAACATCGGCGTCAGTACTTGTGCGCCCTCACCTTCCATGTACAAAACATAATTTTCAGGAAATAATTCATGTATGATCTTGCCCATTACTGCAGCAGTTGCTGGCGCAAATTCACTTGGCTTCAACACCACGCAATTACCCCCTGCAATCGCGCCAATCAATGGGGTAAACAATAACTGAAAAGGATAGTTCCATGGACCAATAATACAAACTACGCCTAAAGGCTCTTGAATTGTATAACAAGAAGAAGGTTGATTCAATAAATTAGTCGGCACTTCTGAGGGCTGCATCCATCCTTTTAAATGCTCGATGGTATAGTTTAATTCATTCAAGAAAAACCCAATTTCTGTCGCCCATGATTCTTCATTGGATTTCTTAAGGTCTGAATGCAATGCTTGGTATAATGGTTGCTCATTTTCTAGCACCAATTGCTTAAGCCTTTTTAGCTGTAAAAGTCTAAAGGCATAGCTCTGAGTTGCTCCTGTTTGAAAATGATGTCTTAACGCTTCTAATTGTGTGTTCATAGGATAGTTATAGTATAGCAATTTAAACCATTATAACGAGACAGATTGGTTATTTGTTCATTCATAAAAATAATTTTAAGATATCCGCAATTTTCAATAATTTAACCTACTTAAAAAACCGAAGGAGGCCCCCTCCTATTTAAAAGATTGCTATGAAAAAAAACGTGAAATCAAGAAGAGATTTTGTCAAAAATGCCGCATTGGCTTTAGGCGGATTTTACATTGTTCCTAGACATGTATTAG
Organism: uncultured Sediminibacterium sp.; assembly: GCA_964560215.1. GTDB lineage: Bacteria > Bacteroidota > Bacteroidia > Chitinophagales > Chitinophagaceae > Sediminibacterium. The sequence goes on from CAZLKW010000008.1 coordinate 40,498, forward strand.
GTGGACCTGGATTTATTGCACCAAGTGATAAATTACAAGTTGCAGGTATTGGTGCGGGCGGAAAAGGAGAAGGCGACTTATGGTCTTTCTATCAAAGTGGAAAAGCGGATATCGCATTCTTATGTGATGTAGACGATCGTCAAGCAGTAAAGAGTCGTGAGCGTTTTCCAAAAGCAAAATATTACAAGGATTACAGAGAGATGTTAGAGAAAGAAGGAAAGCATATTGATGCTGTTTCTGTCTCTACACCAGACCATATGCACGGCGTACAAGCCATGGCAGCAATGCAATTGAAAAAACACGTGTATGTTCAAAAGCCAATGGCACACGATATTTACGAAGCAAGAATCATGACGCAAGCAGCACATAAATACAATGTCGTTACACAAATGGGTAACCAAGGTGCATCAGGTGATGGTGTGCGTGTTTTACAAGATTGGTACAACGCAGGTTTAATTGGAGATGTACATACTATTTATTGTTATACCGACAGACCAGTTTGGCCACAAGGTGTAATTCGTCCAACAACAGCATCTGCTATACCAGCTGGATTAGATTATGATTTATGGTTAGGTACTGCTCCTAAGAAAGATTATTTTGATGGCGTATTGCCATTCAACTGGAGAGGTTGGTGGGATTACGGTACCGGCGCATTAGGAGATATGGCTTGTCATATTATGGCACCAGGATTTGCTGTTTTAGGACTAGGCTATCCTGTGTCCGCAGAATGTAGTGTCGCTACAAGGTATACAGCACCATGGCAAAGAGTGTATTCTCCAGATAGTCCGCCAGCAGCATCTCATATCATTTTAACTTTCAAAGGTCAAAATGGAAAACCAGATGTAAAATTACATTGGATGGATGGTGGTATACAACCAGAGCGTCCAGCAGAATTAGGACCGAACGAAATGATGGGTGATGGCGGCAACGGTATCATTTTTGAAGGAACAAAAGGTAAGATGATGGCAGGGACCTATGGTGTGAATCCACAATTATTACCGACGAATTTAACAAAAACGACTGTCGTACCTCAAACCATTGATCGTGTGAAAGGTGGTGCAGAAGGACACTATGCAGCATGGGTAGAAGCATGTATTGCAGGTCCAGGTAGCAAGGAGGCAAAAGTATTGAGTTCTAATTTTGATATCGCTGGACCTTTAACTGAATCTGTATTAATGGGCAATTTAGCAATCCGTTCATATGACGTGAAAGCAAATGATGCAAAAGGATTAACAAGCTACCCTGGAAGAAATATCCAATTAATGTGGGATGGTCCAAATATGAAGATCACCAATTTCGACTTAGCGAATCAGTTTGTAAAACGAGCTTACCGCGAAGGATGGAGTTTGGGTGAATAAAAACAAACTATGGAATCTTTAAAAGATCAATTTTTATTAAGACCCGATATTCATTTTTTGAACTTCGGGTCTTTTGGTGCTACACCAAAACCAGTGTTCGAAAAATACCAAGACTGGCAAAGAGTTTTAGAAGCAGAGCCTGTGCAGTTCATTGCTTTTGATGGCTATGAATACTTAGCAGAAGCAAGGGCTGTGTTGGCAAAGTTTTTAAACTGTGCCGATAAAGACGATTTAGTCTATGTCACTAATCCAAGTTTTGCAGTGAATATGATTGCAAAAAGTTTTCCGTTAGCAGCTGGAGATGAAATTTTAGCCACAGATATAGAATATGGTGCTTGTGATAGAACATGGGACTATTATTGCAATAAAAAGGGTGCCACTTATCGAAGACAAAAGATCAATCTTCCTATTACAACGAAAGAAGCATTTATAGAAGATTTTTTCAAAGGATGTAACGAAAAGACCAAGGCCATTTTTATTAGTCATATCACCAGTGCAACAGGATTGATTTTCCCTGCTGAAGAGATTTGTGCTATTGCAAAAGAAAAAGGATTAATTACGATTGTGGATGGCGCGCATGTACCAGCTCATATTCCTTTGGACCTAAGTACTATTCAGGCAGATTTTTATACAGGTGCCTGTCATAAATGGATGATGGCCCCTAAGGGTTGCTCCTTTTTATATGCAGCAAAATCGGTGCAACACATTTGTGATCCAATGATTGTAAGTTGGGGTTATAAAGCTGCAAAACCCTCACACTCTCCTTTCTTAGACTACCATCAAATGATTGGCACCAGAGACTTTTCCGCTTTCCTAACCGTTAATGCATGTATCGATTTTATGGCACAACATAATTGGAAAGCGATTAGTGCAAAATGTCATCAAATGGTTTTGGATAATGCACCAAGATTTTTTTCTTTATTAAAAAGCGCACCAATCAGTCCGTTAAACAACGAGTGGATTGGTCAGATGATTAGTATACCAATTCAAACGCCAGATTCCGAAAAACTACAGCGGAGTTTATTCTTAGATTATAAAATAGAAGTGCCAATCATGCGACAAGGCAATGATGTATACTTAAGGTATTCTATCAATGCTTTTAATACGATAGAAGACTTAGATGCATTATATAATGCTCTTATGGAGATTCAAAAGCAAGGGGTACTTTTATAGCAGATAACAATATTGCAACTTGTAAAATTTTGCACAAAAAAAGGGGCACGATATCGTGCCCCTTTTTTTATTCAATCATGAGTTGAATTACCAATTCAATGTTTTCATATAAGCTGCATTATCAGTCGCACAACCCATTTCTGTTGTGCCGGTATAAGCTTCTTGTTCTACAATCATATGCGCTACACCACGTTTTGCCACTTTTGGTAATAAGGTGGTATAATCAATAGTGCCTTTACCAATGACACAAGACTCATGCCCTGTAGCTGTCTTAGTCATATCCTTTACATGTACTAATTTAAAACGATTAGGGAACTTGTCCATATAGGCAACCGGATCTACGCCTGCTGCTGCTGTCCAATACATGTCCATTTCAAAGTCTACAATGGCAGCATCCGTATTTTTTATCATTAAATCCTGAGGGACAATTCCATCCATAGCTTTAAATGAATAATCATGGTTATGGTAAGCAAAACGAAGACCATGTTTTTTTGCAATTTCACCACAAGCATTGAACTCGTCCGCAAATTTCTTAAAATTATCAAGTGATTTTTGGGGTCCTTTAAATGCACATATTAAATACTTCAAGCCAATCTCTCCTGCTGCTGCAGCCTTCATTTCGAAAGAGGCAAGATTACCCGTATCGTTGCAATGAGAAGAAACCATATTCATTCCTAAATCATCCATCAGTTTTTTGAACTCCGTATTTTTCATACCCCAAAATATGCCTTTGCCACCTTCAAAACTTTCAATTTTTTGATAGCCATTAGCAGCAATTTGTTTTAATACTCCAACTGGATCTTTTGCCAATGCTTGTTTCACCGACCATAATTGCAAACCAAATTGATTTTGTTTGGCAGCCATCGCCATTAATTCATTTTTAAATGGCATTGATAATGCTACACCTGTTAATGCGGCACCGCGTAAAAAACTTCTTCTTGAATTTGACATAAATAAAAATTGCAAACGTTATAAATTTTTTTAAAGAATAAGCCTCCTGCCGGAGGCTTATTCAAAACTATTTCATCACTAAGAGGTAGCCCAAGCTTTTTCACCTTTCGTATAAGGCACACATCCTTCAAATTTACCAGGAACAGCAACATATCTTAATACTTCTGTTGCACCTATTTTAGAAGTAAACAAGCCTGATAATGTTAATTGCTTGATCATTGTAAAGTAATGCGTAGGATCTTCCTTCTGTTTATTCTTTTGGTATTCCTTTGCTTCTTTATCTAATTCTGTTAAAAAAGCAGTACGCTCTTCTGGAGTTGAATCCATAAAAGTTTTACCATGATGCTTCTTAGAAGCAACATTTAATTCTTCCATGCCCTTCATAAATATTTCCTGATCTTTTGCTTCATAGCAATCGCTCACCATCGTCTGCATAAAAGCACCCACATTCGCTGCTTTTGCACCTGGCGTATTCGTTGCAGGAAGGATCGTCTCACCTACTTCATTTAAGAAATCAATATCTTCTTGTGAAAATTTGACACCCTTTGTATTGGTTTTACAACCAGTCAAAAAAGCTTCTGCACCTAAAACAGTTCCACCCATGATGATGGCAACTCTTGAAAGGGCTTCTCTTCTATTTATCATAAAATTTCTTTTTAATAATTTTAATTATAAGTTACCTTTTTTCAATTCAGCTACAGCGAAATCAACCGCTCTAGCAGTGAATGCCATATAAGTTAAAGATGGGTTCACGCAGTTTGCACTGGTCATGAACGCCCCGTCTGTTACAAAAACATTTGGTGC
>CAZLKW010000009.1:0-5653 GCA_964560215.1 uncultured Sediminibacterium sp.
AGTGCATAAATTATTTTCATCAGCCGGATTGGTCTTTTGCCAGATAGATTTTGGAACAACGCCAAACATAGCGCCCCCGTCTAATTTAAAATTCCCAGTATGAATACTATAAATTTGCATGCTTCATTTTTTTTGAGGCTCTAAATAACAAAAATAAACCAATCATAAAAAATACGCATAATCCTAATACCGCATTTTTTTGCGAGCCGGTAAGTTCTATGATAAAACCAAAACTAAACATTCCAATTACAATGGCCACTTTCTCGGTCACGTCATAAAAACTGAAAAAAGAAGCTGTATCGTGTGTAGTAGGCATTAATTTTGCGTAAGTACTTCTGCTTACAGATTGTATACCACCCATTACAAAACCTACTAGTGTAGCCAAGCAATAGAATTCAGTTACCCCATTTCTTGGGATAGAATAACCAATAATACATATGAGTATCCACACTGCCACTGCAACCATCAATGTTTTAAAATTACCAAATGTGCTTGCCATTTTACCCATTAATAAAGCACCTGGTATTGCAACTAATTGAATAATCAAAATAGCAATGATTAAATTAGTTGTAGGGATATTTAATTCGCTTTTGCCGTACAATGTAGCTGCTAGCATCACAGTTTGTACGCCCATATTATAAAAGAAGAATGCGCCTAAAAAACGATCTAAGATGGGCAAGTGAGTTAGTTGTTTCCACACTTTATGTAATTCTTTATAACCACCCACAAAAACGTTGTCTGTTTGCCCTTCTTTTATAATCGATAAGCTATTAGGTAATCTAGCAATGGACCATTGTCCAAATCCAAACCACCAAATGCCTGCTAACAAAAATGAAATTTGTGAAGCTTTGCCAACTGTTATGCCAAATAGATCGGGTTTTAATACAAAAACAAAACAAATGATTTGTAATAAAACAGAACCAATATAGCCCATTGTAAATCCTTTTGCACTAATCCTATCTCTATCTTGTGGGGCTGCAATTTCTGGAAGATAAGAATTATAAAAAACTAAACTTCCCCAAAAGCCAATGCAAGCTATAATAACGGAGAGTAAGCCTGTTTCAATATGGTCGCCATCAAAAAAATACAAACTACAACAAGCAAGGCTACCCATAGTACAAAAAAATTGTAGGAATTGCTTTTTGTTTCCACGATAATCTGCAATTGAAGATAAGATTGGGGACATGATTGCCACCACCACAAAGGCGATTGCTAAGGCATAATTATATAAAGCGGTATTTACAAATTCAAAGGGCCCAATCTTGACTTTGTCGATCAGCGTTTGTTCATTGCCGTCACTGGTGACAGCTTCATAAAAGGCAGGGAAAATAGTGGATGTGATGACAAGGCTATAAACACTATTTGCCCAGTCGTACATTGCCCAACTATTGATTACTTTCTTAGAAGCAGTTTGCATATTTCAAGGGGTTTGTACCCAAAATACGAATAATTGCTAATCTATCTTTAAATCTATAAACCTTTTTGAGTGAAGAGCCAGATGAGCATAAAAATACCAAGTGCAATACGGTACCAACCAAATATTGCAAAGCCTCTTTTTTGTACAAATTGGATAAAGAATTTAACGCTAACTAAGGCAACAAGAAATGCGACTAAACCACCAAGGCATAATTTCATAATATTATCTGAGACAAAAACTTCTGGATGCTCTTGGTATACATCTAATGTACTTTTTGCAGAAGCTGCCAACATGGTAGGTACAGCTAAAAAAAATGAAAATTCAGCAGCTGCTTGTTTTGTTAGTTTCTGACTTAATCCGCCTATAATGGTTGCTGCGCTTCGGCTTAAACCAGGGAATACAATAGCTAAAACTTGAAAACAACCCACCCAAAATGCTTGTTTAAATTGAATAGGCTCGTTGTTTGTAGAAGCCAATTGTTTTTTGAAATAACGGTCAATAAATATTAACGCAATACCACCTAAAACCATCACGGTTGCAATCACCCAAAGATTATCCAATACTGAATCTATATATTTTTTTAATAAAGCGCCAAAAACTAAAGCAGGTAATACTGCTACTAATAGTTTTAAATAAAAGCGGTAGTCTTTGAAATTAAAAAATACTTTATGATAAATGACTACAACAGATAAAATGGCAGCTAATTGTATTACGATTTCATAGAGATCCACAAATGGACTATCTGCAATGCCTAAAAATGGATTTGCGAATTTCATATGTGCTGTACTAGAAATAGGTAAAAACTCTGTAATACCTTCAATGATCGCAATGATAATTGTTTGAATTGTATTCATAGGATAGATTAAAAAAAGAGCGATGCATGGCATCGCTCTACTAAATTTTATATGGGCTTAATCTTTTTTAAATAAAGCATAGATTTCAACAATAAACCCAGCGATAATGCATAATGGTGCAATTGTGATACGCTTAAAGCTATACACTTCATTTTCGTTAAAAACATTTGGGTCTGCACTTTTGCCACCAGCCATTAATAACATGCCAGCAATGATTAAAACTGCTCCAATTAACATCCATGTGTAATTAGATTTCCCAAATAGGTCTAATGATCTTTTCGTATTTTTTTGACTCATAATAAGTTGATTAATAAAGTTCGTCTAATTTCATTTTTAAATATTTTACTACACTACGGTAGGTGCTAATAACAGATATACTCACACCAATAAGGATAATTCCTCCGAATAATAAAATGCTATTACCAATTCCTTGCAAAGTTTTTAATTGAGGGAATTGTGCACTTGCCCATTGGATTAATCCAAAAAGCAAAAAGATGGCGATGAATGCACTAATTAAACCATTTAACAATGCACGTATAACTAAGGGCTTTGATATAAAGTTTCTTGTAGCACCTACCATTTGCATTGTTTTGATCAAAAAGCGATTGCTAAACATAGCTAAACGAATGGTGTTGTCAATGCTGATGATTACGATCGCGCAAAGAATAATAGACATGACTAAAAAGATTAACCCCACTTTTGTAGCACGCTCGTTTAAGTTCGTCACCAAGCTTTTTGGATATTGAATATCCGCTACATCGTCTTTAAAATTAGAAGCAATGCTGGCACTAATTTTATTTAAACTATCTGGATTCACGTAGTCTGCCTTTGCAAAAAAGTCAATACTTTCTGGTAAAGGGTTCACGTCTAAAATTTTAGACCAATCCTCATTATTTTCCTTGTTCCAAATGATTTTTGCTTTTTCCTTATCTACATACTCTACGTTTTTAGCATAGGGTGCTTGAGCGATAAAAGCTTGAATTTTACCTACTGTATTTTTATCAGCAGTTCTTAAATAAACACTGATTCTGATATCTTCTTTGAAGTTGTCTCCAATTGCATGGAGGTTTAGGAAAAACCAGCCCATGATGCCCATAATAAACAACACAATCGCCACCCCCACAATGCTGTAGATATAGTTTGGTTTACTTCTCTTTAAAGATCCATTACCGGATACTGCCATAGCATTAAAATTTTACTTGTTCGCTCTGCAAATGTAGGGTTTTGAACGCTAAAGACTTACATTTGCATAGGTCGAATTATGCCCTTTTTTGTTAAAAATAGGGGGTGTATGGGGCATAAAGTTTTAAAACCGAATATTTACAGATTTTTAAGAAAATTTAGCAGATGGAGTATCAATTTAGAGCGATCGAAAAAAAATGGCAAACGAGCTGGAAAAATCAGAAAGCATATCAGGTTCCGAATCAAAGCAATAAGCCAAAATGTTATGTTTTAGACATGTTCCCTTATCCAAGTGGAGCAGGTTTACACGTAGGGCATCCCCTGGGTTATATTGCTTCTGATATTTACAGTAGGTATAAAAGATTGAAAGGATTTAATGTATTGCATCCAATGGGTTATGATGCATTTGGATTACCAGCAGAACAATATGCGATTGAACACGGTGTTCATCCTGCAAAAAGTACGCATGCTAATATTGATAATTTTAGAAGTCAGTTGGATAATATTGGTTTCTGTTATGATTGGGATAGAGAAGTTAGAACATGTGATGCAACTTATTATAAATGGACGCAATGGATCTTTTTGCAATTATTCAATAGCTATTTTGATCGTCAATTGAACAAGGCCAATCCAATTACTGCATTGGTTGCGACTTTTGAGAAAGAAGGAAATACAAATCATGTTTGTCCAGCAGATGCGAATTTAAATTTCACTGCAACTGAATGGGCTGGTTGGGACGAAAAAGCACAACAGGATGTATTGATGCAATATCGATTGGCATTTTGTGGATTTGGAGAAGTGAATTGGTGTGCAGCATTAGGTACTGTTCTTGCGAATGACGAGGTGATTAATGGGTTTAGTGAAAGAGGTGGGCATCCGGTAGAAAAGAAAAAATTACGTCAATGGTATTTGAGAATTACTGAATATGCAGATCGATTATTAACAGGCTTAGATACGATTCAGTTTAGCGATGCGATGAAAGAAATGCAATCCAATTGGATTGGTAAAAGTTATGGTGCCGAAATCGATTTCAAGATTGACGGGCATGACGCAAATTTACGTGTGTACACAACGCGTCCTGATACGGTATTTGGTGTAGACTTTATGGTGGTTGCGCCAGAACATGAATTGATTCAACAAATCACGCCATCCAGTCATCAAAAGGAAGTAGAAGCTTACATTTCCTATGTTAAAAGTAGGAGTGAACGTGAGCGTATTGCAGAAAAGAAAATTACAGGTTGTTTCACTGGTGCTTATGTGGTGAATCCATTTAATCAAAAATTAATACCTATTTGGATATCTGAATATGTATTAGCTGGTTATGGTACTGGAGCTATCATGGCCGTGCCATGTGGGGATGATCGTGACTTTAAATTTGCACAACATTTTAATATTCCAATTACCAATATCATTGGAGATGCTTATGACGGCACTGCTGCCAATCCAACTAAAGATGGGGTATTAAGTAATAGTGATTTTTTAAATGGGATGATTCAAAAAGATGCCATTGCCATTGTGATCGAAAAATTGGAAGCAATGGGTATTGGGAAAAAGAAAGTCAATTTCCGTATGCGTGATGCTGCATTTAGTAGACAACGTTATTGGGGCGAACCTTTTCCAATTCAATGGAAAAATGGTATTGCTTATCCTTTAGCAGAAAGTGAATTGCCATTGCTATTGCCAACTGTAGAAAATTATGGTCCTGGTCCAGATGGCGAAGGTCCTTTGGCAAATATCGAAGACTGGAAAGCAAATCATTTTGAAACCAATACCATGCCAGGTTATGCCGGAAGTAGTTGGTATTTCTTAAGGTATATGGATCCTCATAATATAACCGCTTTTTGTGATCGTAAAGTGAGCGATTATTGGGGTCAGGTAGATTTATATATTGGAGGAACCGAGCATGCAGTGGGTCATTTATTGTATAGTAGAATGTGGACCAAGGCATTGTATGATTTAGGACATATTGGTTTCGATGAACCGTTTAAAAAATTACTGAACCAAGGAATGATCCAAGGTAGTTCTCGTTTTGTCTATCGTAAAAGAGGCACACAGGTATTTGTATCTGCAGGTTTGGCAAAGTCGATGGAAGTAGATCAATTGCATGTGGATGTAAATATTGTAGATGGCGTTGAACTAGATACAGAGGCGTTTAAGAAATGGAAACCTGATTATGCGCAAGCAACATTTGAATTAGAAG
>CAZLKW010000009.1:5663-17935 GCA_964560215.1 uncultured Sediminibacterium sp.
ATATTTGTGGCGTGGAAGTAGAAAAAATGTCTAAGTCTAAATTCAATACAGTGAATCCAGATGACTTAGTGGACAAATATGGCGCAGATACTTTTAGAATGTATGAAATGTTTTTAGGTCCTGTCGAACAAAGCAAGCCCTGGGATACAAAGGGGATAGAGGGTGTTCATAGATTCCTGAAAAAATTATGGAGACTGTTTTATGATGAGATAAAGGGACAGGTTTGGGTAGAAGATAAAGCAACACCGGAAGAATTAAAAGTATTGCATAAAACAATTAAGAAGATAGAAGAAGATACTGAACGTCATAGCTTTAATACAGCAGTCAGTAGTTTTATGATTTGTGTGAATGAATTGTTTGACTTAGGATGTCATAAAAAAGAAGTTTTAGAGCAGGTGCTTGTTTTATTAGCACCATATGCGCCACATATTAGTGAGGAACTTTGGGCTTTATTAGGCAATCAAGGTTTAGTGATAGATGCAGCTTTCCCAACATTTGAAGCGCAGTATGTGACAGAGACTTCAAAAGAATATCCAGTAAGTATCAATGGTAAAGTTAGAACCAATATTGCCATTGCTTTAGATGCCACAGAGGCGCAAGTGCATGAAATTGTTCTTGGAAATGAATTAGTTCAAAAATGGATAGAAGGAAAATCAATAAAAAAACTCATATTCGTAAAAGGAAAAATGATCAATGTGGTGATTTAAACTACAAAAAAGAAACACTATGAAAAAAACGATTTCAATTTCAGCAGTTTTATGTGTGCTTTCGTTATCAAGTATTGCACAAATGACTCCAAGTGGCTTACCTCGTTTTATTAAATGGGTTGACAATACGCAAGTAGTTGTGAACACAAAAAGAGGGGAGGATGCTGCACCAAAAAATTACATTTATAATGTAGTAACGAAGCAATATACGATTGCACCTGCAGACGCTGTGCCGACTGAAAAAGCGGTATTCGTTAAAAAGGGGGATGTCTATTTAAAAGAAAATGGATCAGAAGTTCAATTGACTTTTGACAATGCAGAAGAAAAAAATCCAACTTTGTCGCCTGACGGAAATTATGTTGGCTATACAAAGAACAACAACTTGTACACCTTATCTGTAAGTACTAAAAAGGAAGTGGCGATCACCAATGATGGCGCTACAGGCATCCTAAATGGTTATGCTAGCTGGGTGTATTTTGAAGAAATATTTGGAAGACCAACACAGTATCGTGCATTTTGGTGGAGTCCAGATAGCAAGTATATCTCATTCATGCGTTTTGATGAGCGTAAAGTGCCTATGTTCCCTATCTATAATAGCGAGGGGCAGCACGGATTTGTAGAAGAGACAAGGTATCCAAAAGCAGGTGATCAAAACCCAACTGTTAAAATTGGTTGGACTACGCCTGAAGGTGGAGCAATCACATGGGCGGACTTTAACGATCAAGAAGACCAATATTTTGGATGGCCTATGTGGAATCCAAACAACAATTCAATGTGGTTAAGCTGGATGGATCGTGGTCAAAATAATTTAAAGATCTATGAATTGAATATGACAACAGGTGCTAAAAAACCTGTGTATACAGAATATCAAAAAACATGGATTGATCTTGAAGACAGAAACGGAGGCAGAATCAATTTCATTCCTAATAACAAAGGATATATTGCTCAGTCAGACGCAAGTGGTTGGAATCAATTATATATGTATGACATGGAGGGTAAATTACAATACCCAATCACTAATGGGAAATTTACTGTTCTAGGTATTCGTCAAATAGATGAAAAAAATAAAACTATTTACTTTACTGCAAGAGGCTTGGAAAATAGTGCAAGAATAGATTTGTATTCGATTGGTTTCGATGGCAAAAATCAAAAAAGATTAACAGTAGGTGAATTTAATAACGCACAAGTTTATTTAGCACCAGATGCAAAACATTTCGTTACTGTCTATAGTAATATTCAAACTCCAACAACGATTGCAGTAATCAATGCGCAAAAAAAGTCAGTAGATGTATTAGGAACAGCAACTGCTGCTAATTTCGATCAAAAAAAATTGGCGAAGACTGAATTAATTAGAATTAAGAGTGCAGATGGTTTATTTGAATTACCTGCTTTAGTGACTTGGCCTAAGAATATGGATCCAAATAAAAAGTACCCATTATTAGTGAGTATTTATGGTGGACCAAATGCTGGTACTGTGATGGATAGCTGGAGCTCTAACCCTACTAAAGAGGGATGGGCAGAAGAGGGATTGATTCAAGTTGCATTTGATCACCGCGCGAGTGGACATTTTGGAAAAGAAGGTGTGAACTATATGTATCGTAATTTAGGTTATTGGGAAATGACAGATTATATGACCATGGCAAAATGGTTTATTGCAAACGGACATGCAGATCCAACAAAAATCGCCATCACTGGATTTAGTTATGGTGGCTATATGAGTTGTTATGCTTTAACTTATGGTTCTTCTGTTTTCACACATGCAATGGCTGGTGGAAGTGTAACAGCATGGGAACTATATGATTCACATTATACAGAAAGATTCATGGATACGCCAGCAGAAAACCCAGAAGGTTATAAGTCAGGTAATGTGATGACGCATCTTAAGAATTTCAAAGGCGTCTTACAATTAGTGCATGGCACCATGGATGACAATGTACATATGCAAAACTCAATTCAATTATTAAGTGCTTTACAAGATCAAGGGAAGCAAGTTGAATTCATGTTGTATCCAGGTGGTCGTCATGGATGGGGTGGTGCAAAGGGTAAACATTTCACAAACTTAAAGAATCAATTTATTTATAAGCACTTATTGGAAAAGGCAATGCCTGCTTCAAAATAATTTAACACATGTCAAACCCCAACTTGGATAGACCATTTCAAAATGTACAACCTCAGGACAGAGAGTTTGAGAATACGATTCGTCCTGCAGTAATGGATGCATTTGCTGGTCAGCCACAGTTAATTGAAAATATTAGCATCTTTATTAAAGCTGCAAAGCTTAGAGGTGAGGCATTGGATCATATTTTATTTCATGGTCCTCCAGGTTTAGGTAAAACGACATTGAGTAGAATTGTTGCGAATGAAATGGGTGTGCAGATTAAAGAAACATCTGGCCCTGTCATTGAGAAGCCAAGTGATTTGGCAGGTTTATTGACGAGCTTGGAGCCCAATGATGTATTGTTTATAGACGAGATTCATCGTTTGAGTACAGTGGTAGAAGAGTATTTGTATGCTGCGATGGAAGACTATAAAATTGATATTTTAATTGATAGTGGTCCTAATGCAAGAACTGTTCAAATCAATTTAAATCCATTCACATTAGTTGGTGCTACAACAAGAAGTGGTTTATTAACTGCGCCCTTATTGTCTCGCTTTGGTATTAAATCAAGGTTGGAATATTATCCAGCAACTGTATTGCAAAAAATTATAGAGCGTAGTGCAGGCATTTTAGAAGTTAAAGTAGATTCTAGTGCAGCCGGAGAGATCGCAAGAAGGAGTAGAGGCACGCCAAGAATTGCAAATGGCTTACTTAGAAGGGTTCGAGATTTCGCTCAAGTGTTAAATGATGGTATTGTTGATTTAGGCATCACACAACATGCACTTAAAGCCTTGAATGTAGATGAACACGGACTGGATGAAATGGACAATCGTATCTTACTTGCCATTATTGAGAAATTCAAAGGTGGTCCAGTAGGTATCACAACAATTGCCACTGCCGTAGGAGAAGAGTCTGGCACAATTGAGGAAGTATATGAGCCATTTTTAATTCAAGAAGGTTTCCTACAAAGAACCCCTAGAGGTAGAGAAGTGACTTATAAAGCATACGAGCACCTGGGAAAGCAGAAAGGACAAGGCTTTGGAGAAAATCCTGAGCTGTTTAGATAATTTATTATAAGCTTTAAATTCAGCGCATAAAAAAACCTCCTTTTGGGAGGTTTTTTTTATTTGATCCAATTATTCGAATTTTTGAAAGTTGGTCTTTATTGTACCACTAATCTAAAGCCATTCCCGTGTATATTGACAATTTCAATACTACCATCTTCCTTTAAATATTTTCTCAATTTTGCAATGTAGACATCCATACTTCTTCCATTGAAGTAAGTATCACTGCCCCAAATTTTCTTTAAAGCCTTTTCTCTAGTTAATAAATCATTTTTATGCTCGGCAAGCATTTTCAATAAGTCATTTTCTTTTGGAGAAAGTACTTGAGTATGCTCTTTTAATTTTAATTCTCTCAGTTTTGGATTAAAATGGTAAGATCCTAATTCAAACTCTAGGTTATCTATAACCTTGTTGTCCTCTTCGTTACGTTTGATAATTGCCTTGATTTTGTGCATCAATACTTCGCTATCAAAGGGCTTAGTGATATAATCATCTGCTCCTAATCTATAACCATGAAGGATATCTTCCTTTAAAGTTTTTGCGCTTAAAAAGAACAAAGGCACATCTGGGTCAATATCTCTAATCTCTTCTGCCAATGTGAAACCATCTACATTAGGCATCATTACATCCAGTAAACACAAGTCAAATTTCTCACGTTGAAATGCACCTAAACCTAATCTGCCATCTCTTTCTAGTGTGACATCATAATCGTTTAATTCTAAATAGTTTTTCAATACCATTCCTAAATTGCTATCATCTTCACATAAGAGGATCTTATACTTCTTTTTATCTTCCATAATTGATTGCTTTGTGTAAAGAAACACATTTTAATTTTTAACTTTTAAAATGGGCTTCCAATCTTTTGTTAAAATATACCTAAACCTTCGTACTTGCACAAAGGTCGCAAATTCCACAATTTTGAGGGGCTTTTTCACCAAAATATTTAGCTAGAAAAACATTTCTGCACAGTACTGTTCTATTGCCTAAATAGTCCCGCATGGCTTGTATCCGATCTTCAAAGGCGACTTTTCTTGCTTTGTATTGATCTAGGTTCAATGTCATAAACTCAGCGGAGGCTCTATTCCATTTAAATTGCACAATGGGTTGATTGGCCTTTTGTTCCAAACTAATCATGCCATATTGTTGAAGTTGTTTTAAATGCGATTGAACAAATTCAACATCTCTCTGTAATAATTTGGCTAGTGTACCTTCATTGATATATTGGGGGCTATCCAAAATGCCTCCATAGGTTCTTAATAAGGTTTGTAAAACAAAACCAGTTTCAGGATATTGTTTTTCGAATAATTGTATAGTAATTCTATTTTCAATGACTTGAACCATTGTAGGTTTAAAAGAACTAGGGGAGAACTTAACATGCCCTTCTTGTTCAATCCATTGTAATGCATTTCTTGCTATAATTTTATCCCACTTAAATTGCAAACAAAATAATTCAAAGTCAAATAAGAATTGTTGTAATTCACCCATACCAACTGGCAACTGTACAAAATCAGCAAGGTCTTGAAATACTTTTTTTATCACAGGGATGGGCGGTATTTTCTTTTCTTGCAATTGATTCCAATAATCTAAATCGTTTTGTTGGTAAAATAGGATTGCTTTAGCAGGTAAGCCATCTCTCCCTGCTCGGCCAGCTTCCTGGTAATATTGTTCAATACTTCCAGGTATATCAAAATGGATCACGGCGCGCACATTGGTTTTATTAATGCCCATGCCAAAGGCACTCGTCGAAACCATTATTTGTAATTGATCCTGCATCCATTGTTCTTGTACTTTTTTTCGCTCTACTAGTTCCATTCCTGCATGGTATCCCTCTACAGAAAACCCATAGCTCTTTAACATACTAGTGAGTTGGGCTACATTGTTTCTTGTGTTGCAATAGATAATGACAGAGCCGGTAATTTCTTTTAAAAAGTTTTTGAGTACAAATAATTTTACGGTTTCTTTTCTAACCTGATAACTTAAGTTAGGTCTTAAGAATTGATCCGTAATTACATTGGCTTCTTGTATACCTAGTTGAACCAGCATATCCTTTTGTACCAATGGTATTGCGGATGCGGTCATTGCTAAAATGGGTATTTTAGGGAATGTCTTTTTTAAGAAATCTAATTTTCTATAGCTTGGTCTAAAATCATAACCCCACTGAGAAATACAATGCGCTTCGTCAATTGCAAATAGTTGAATAGGCAAACTACTTAACAGTGTTTGAAAATGTTTTTGTGCTAATTTTTCGGGCGAGCAATAAATGAATTGGTATTTTTTTGCCTCTATATCTTTAAAGACTATGGACTCTTCGTATGTACTCAACTGGCTACCTAAAAAAACAGCTTTTAAATTTTTTGAAACGAGGTCTTTAACTTGATCCTGCATCAAGGCGATTAAAGGACTTATGACAACACAAATGCCTCTATGGAAAATAGTGGGTACTTGAAAACATATTGACTTTCCTGCGCCTGTTGGCAACAAGGCAAGGGTGTCTTTGCCTGCAATGATCGATTCAATCACCGCTAATTGCTGTGGTCTGAATGAATCGTAATTCCAATGCTTTTTTAATATATCTTCTAAGGCTTGCAAAAAATTATTTTAATTTCTTTTTGAATAATCTCAATGAATTCAATGCCAATACCACATCGCTTAATGCCATAATAATTGCACCATAAGTTGGTCCCCATGTTCCTAAGAAGCCAAATGCTGCAACAGGGATGGCAATGATATTATAAGAAAAAGCCCAAGCTAAATTCTCTTTGATGGTTTCATAGGTCTTCCTGCCTAAAACCAATGACATTGGTAAGTTCTTTAAGCCATTATTCATTAAAACAACTTGCGCACTTTGAATGGCTATATGAGATGCATTGCTTAATGAAATGCCGATAGTTGCTTTTGCCAATGCTGGCGCATCATTAATACCATCTCCAACCATAGCAGTTGGCGCAACTTTTGTAAGTTCATCTAATTTTGCAAGTTTATCAGCGGGACTTTGTTCTGCAATAATTTGTTGTATGCCTAATGCGTCACCTACCTTTTTACATTTTTCTAATCGGTCACCACTTAATAAAATGGTTGCAATGCCTTGTCGGTGTAGTTGGTCAATTACCTCTTTTGCTTCTGGTCTAATTTGATCGGCCACATCTATCCATCCTATGAATTCATTATTTTTCTGGATATATATATTATGTCCGTCTTCTACGCCTGACTTTTCAACTGTTTTGTAGGAACCAGCCCAATAATTATTGCCCTCTTTATCAGTCGCCTTAATACCCATTCCTTTTTCTTCTTCAACTTGACTCCATTTTAAGATTTCGTTTGTTTTCCATGCATCCTTGATACAGTTTGCAATTGGATGATTGGAATGCATCTCTAATGCGTATACAAGATTTTTAAATTCCTGCTCAGGCATTTGTTCTTTTTGAGATGCTTCAATATGGAATTGATTAATTTCAAAATGACCTGTTGTTAAAGTCCCTGTTTTATCAAATACTACTTGCTTAATGTCTTTAAATGTTTCAAGGCTTTTTGCATTTTTGAATAAGACCCCATTACGGGCACCTCTACCTAATCCAACTGCAATGGCAGCTGGCGTAGCTAAGCCCATCGCACAAGGACAAGAGATAACTAATACTGCAATGGACCTCAACATACTTTCACTAAAACCAATATTTGTAAAGAAGTAATTTCCTAGTAATGTAAGTATTGCAATGCCAACTACTAAAGGAACAAAAATGGCACTAATCTTGTCGGCCAGAACTTGCACAGGTGGCTTTTCACCCTGTGCCGCTTTTACCATTTTCATGATATTTGCTAAAACAGTCTGATCTCCAACTGCAGTTACATAGGCTTTAATTGTCCCGTTTTCAATGGTGCTACCTCCTAATAAAATATCCTTCATTTTTCGATACACTGGTACGCTTTCTCCAGTAACAATGGCTTCGTTTACATTTGCTTCTCCAGATAATATTTTACAATCCATTGGGACTGTTTCTCCAGAATTGATTAATAAAATATCGCCCACTTTCAACGTATCTGCAGCAACATTGAAAATAATTTCTTTATGGTGCTCGTCAAATACAATCATATTAGCCATGACTTTTTGCGCTTTTACTAAATCTTTTAATGCACGTTGTGTAGAAGCGATAGAAGCATCTTCTAAGTAATTACCAAAAAAAACAAAAGTTAAAATAGTGGCTGTAGTTTCATAGTAAGCAAATTGAGCGCCTTGGCCAATCAGTGTTCCGTATAAGCTATAACCAAAAGAGGCAATTGCCCCAATGGACACTAACACATTCATATTTGGAATGCCATGCTTTAAACTATTGATTGCACTTTTTCCAAAATAACGCATGCCCACAATAAATACGGGCAGTGTCAATGCTAATTGCACATATGAATTCATTAGCCAATGCAAGTGCAAGCCTGGAATCATATGCATCATAAGTGGGATGGTAAAAATCAAAGAAAAGAAAGCACGGTCTTTATTATTGTCCAACCATTTTTTTCCTGCTGCTTCTGTTTCTTGTCCTCTTACTTTATAGCCTAAATCTTGTATGCCTTTAATTAATGCAGGCTTTTGTGCAGCATCCACTAGTTCAAATTGCACTTCGCCCTCCATAAAATTCACCTTAGGTTCTTTGATGCCCTTGCTGCTTAAATATTTATTAATTGACAACGCACAATTAGTACAACTCATTCCATCCACTTTCCATTGTATGTTTTCCATAATCCTTCTTTTATAACATAAAGGTACGAAACCATTTTAGGATTGTATTTGAAGCTTTATATTTGCAGTATGGATACAGTTTATACACTAGACCAAGTGGACCAAATTGCTGCAGATTTAGTCAAACAATTTGCAGGAAAGCATGTTTGGGTCTTCCAGGCAGCAATGGGTGCTGGAAAAACAACACTAATTGCAGCAATTGGTAGGGCAATGGGTATCCAACAGGCGATGTCCAGTCCAACATTTTCTATCATGAATGAGTATGAAATCAAGGGCAAGCTGATTTATCATATGGATTGGTATCGTCTAGAAAATGAGGCAGAAGCAAGACAGGCTGGTGTAGAGGCTGCAATGGACCAAGCAGATTTGTCCCTAGTAGAATGGCCAGAAAAAGCACCTAATTTGGTGCCAGAAGACGCTTTGTTTTTAAAAATTGAAGTACTGGATCCAAGCTTACGTAGAATTTTTATAAACCACCAAAAGGAAGCCTAGGAATAGGCCTAATCCTACACATCTATCTGTACTAATTTTGTATCTTCAATAAAATAATTTCTATGAGCGTAACGAAACCACAAATCCATCCTTCATTTTCCTATGAAACACAGGAAGAAGTGTTGGATATTCCTCATAGTGCCAAGCCTTTGTTCATTGGTATTCCTAAAGAGACCGCTTTTCAAGAAAATAGGGTTGGTTTAATACCCGAAGCTGTTGCTGTATTAGTTGCAAATGGACACCGTGTTATGGTTGAATCTGGCGCTGGTTTAGGAAGCAGGTACGCTGATAAAGATTATTCAGAAGCGGGAGCAGAAATTGTATTTGAAAAAGCTGCAGTGTATCAATGCCCCATTTTAATTAAGACGGCGCCTCCTGTTGAATCTGATTTGCCTTTTTTACAAATGAATCAAACCATTATTTCTCCTTTACATCTTTCAGCTATTAAGCAAGAAGTATTGGTTCAATTGATGGCAAAAAAAATCACGGCCTTATCTATTGAAAATATTAAAGATGAAAATCAGAACTATCCAATTCTTAGAAGCATGAGTGAGATTGTGGGTAGTGCAGTGATGTTGATTGCAGGACAATACTTAAGTAATTTTAATCAGGGTAAAGGTGTTTTATTAGGCGGCATCAGTGGTGTGCCACCCACTAAAGTGGTTGTGATTGGTGCAGACATTACAGGCGAATTTGCAGTTCGAAATGCGTTGGCATTGGGTGCAAGTGTAAAGGTTTTTGATAACAATGTTTCTAGATTACAAAGACTTCAAAATAATTTAGGTCAACGTGTTTGGACCTCGGTGATTGAGCCCAACATTTTAGCAAAACAATTAAAGACCTGTGAAGTTGCAGTGGGTGCATTAAGAAATGAAATAGGTAGAGCGCCGATTGTGGTGACCGAAGAGATGGTGATGAATATGCGTCCAGGCAGTATTATTATTGATGTAGCAGTGGACAGAGGTGGATGTTTTGAAACCACAGAATTAACCAATCATGAAAAGCCAATCGTAATTAAACATGATGTGATTCATTATGGGGTTCCTAATATTCCAAGTGGTTTTGCAAGAACAGCAAGTCAAGCTATCAGTAATGTTCTAATGCATTTAATGGTGGAGATAGGCGATAACGGTGGGTTAGAAGAAATTATTTGGCGCCATGTACATTTGCGCGAAGGTGTTTATTTATACAAAGGCGCATTGACTGACTTTTTTATCAGTGAAAAATGCAATTTAAAATACACGGATTTAAATTTGTTGATTGCAAGTAGAAGTTAGCCCTTGTTTTAAAGTGTTGATTTTTAATTCAAATTTATCAGTTTAAATCTTATTCCTTCTTTAAGCTAACTGTTTTTGAAGTCCGTCAGTGCTAATTGTTGGTCACAAAAATGGTACTCTTGAGGATCATTGCTTGCTACAATGATTAACTTATGCATTGCATAATCTTTAATTAACATTTGGTAAGTCTGAATACCTTCCTTGTCGAGGTTGCTACAAGGCTCGTCTAATAATAAGATTGGTGCTGCGTCAAAAATAGCCAAAGCTAATTTCAATCGCTGTTTCATACCACTACTGAAATTTCTTATTTGTTTATCTGCGGCTTTTCCAAGTCCAATTTTTTCTAAGATATCGATTGGCTTTAAAGCAGGATGCAATGATTTGAATTGTTGGTGAAAAGCAATCTGTTCCATCGCAGTCAATTCCTCTACCAATTCTAAATAGGGTGCTGCGATACTGATACTTTGAAAAATGTTTGTATTGTCGATTGCTTGTTGTTGTGTATCCTCCCAACTAATTTGCCCTTTCGTTAGTCCTATATAACCGGCAATAATTTGTAATAAGGTGCTTTTTCCAGAGCCGTTGTTCCCTACTAACGCATAATGATGTCCTTGAGCAAAACTAAAATCAAGATTGGAAAAAATCCATTCCTTATTATATCTCTTTGCAGCTGCTGTAAGGTGAATTTGCATATTAATCTTCTTCTATTGCACCTTTGACAAAACGTTTGATGATACCTCTTCCGCTCTCTCTAATAAAAGTTACAATTTCATCACGCTCGTCTGTTGCTGGCAATTCTTCTTCAATAAATGCCAATGCTTGGGTCGTGTTCATTCCTTTATTGAAAATGTAACGATAGATATCTAAAATATGATTGATCTTTTCTAAATCAAAACCACGTCTTTTTAAACCAACACTATTTACGCCACCATAACTTAATGGATTACGAACCGCCTTGATATAAGGAGGTACATCTTTACTCACCAAACTACCTCCAGCGATATACGCGTGTTGGCCAATTTGTACAAATTGATGCACGGCACTTACACCTGCGATCCAAGCATAGTCACCTAAAGTAACATGGCCCGCTACTTGTACACTATTACTCAATATACAATGATTACCAATGATACAGTCGTGTGCAATATGACTATAAGCCATGATCAAACAATGACTTCCCACTTTTGTCACCC
Source organism: uncultured Sediminibacterium sp. (assembly GCA_964560215.1). Classification (GTDB taxonomy): domain Bacteria; phylum Bacteroidota; class Bacteroidia; order Chitinophagales; family Chitinophagaceae; genus Sediminibacterium. Next base: position 17,224 of record CAZLKW010000009.1, read on the forward strand.
ATCTATCGGATGTACCTCTATTGATGGTCACAAATTCTCTAATGGTTGTATGGTCTCCTATTTCAACAGTCGTTTTTTCTCCGTTAAATTTTAAATCTTGTGGGTCAGCGCCAATTACAGCACCAGGGAAAATGCGACAATTTTTTCCAACAGTCGTGCCATTCATGATGGTCACGTTACTACCAATCCAAGTACCTTCACCAATAGTAACATCACTATGGATCACTGTAAATGGATCAATTTTTACATTCGATGCTACTTTAGCATTTGGATCGATATAAGTAAATGGATGCGTCATAGGTATAATTTTAGTCTGCTCTTTTTACAACTTGAGCAACAAGTTCAGCCTCTGTAGCAACTTTTCCATTTACATAGACAGTGCCACGCATTTCGCAAATACCTCTGCGAATTGGAGCCATCAATTCTAATTTAAGCAACATGGTATCACCAGGTTTTACCATTTGTTTAAATTTACAATTATTGATTTTTAAAAAATAAGTATCGTAAGTGCCTTTTGGCATAGCGTTAATACAAAGAATACCGCCTGTTTGTGCTAATGCTTCAATTTGTAATACACCTGGCATTACAGGATTTCCTGGAAAATGTCCTGGGAAAAACCATTCATTGAATGTTACATTCTTAACACCTACAATGCAGGTATCTGATAGTTCAATGATTTTATCAACCAATAAAAATGGATGACGATGTGGTA
>CAZLKW010000009.1:17945-25490 GCA_964560215.1 uncultured Sediminibacterium sp.
CTTTAACGTGTTTGTTTTTTTTGATGTACTGTTTAATTTTTTTAGCAAATTCCACATTGCTACTATGCCCAGGACGATTTGCAATGATTCTTGCTTTAATTGGGTAGCCAATCAATGCAAGGTCTCCAACAACGTCTAATAATTTATGACGTGCAGGTTCATTTGGGAATCTTAATTCTAAATTATTTAAATAGCCTTCGCTTTTAACTTCAATTTTTTCGCGCTTGAAAACTTTTGCTAACCTGCCCATCTCTTCGTTGGTAACAGGCTTGTCTACTACTACGATTGCATTGTTGATATCGCCGCCTTTAATTAAATCATGTTCAAGTAAGGTTTCTAATTCATGTAAAAAACAAAAAGTTCTACATGGGGCAATTTCAGTTTTAAAATCTTTGATTGTTTTAAGTGCTGCATGCTGTGTGCCTAACACAGGACTATTGAAATCTATCAAAGTAGTAATTTGATAATCTAACGCTGGCAAGGCGACCATTTCGACACGCTTATCTTCGTCGTAATGAAAAATATTTTCATCAATACTATACCAAGCTTTTGCAGCATCTTGTTCTAATACACCTACTTTTTCAATTGCTTCAATGAATGGAGCAGAGCTACCATCCATGATTGGAATTTCAGGCCCGTTTAATTCGATTAAAGCATTGTCAACACCTAAGCCAACTAATGCTGCAAGAATATGCTCTACTGTGCTCACTTTGGCATCCCCAATTTGTAATGTAGTGCCTCGGCTTGTATCGGTTACTAAGTCACAATCCGCTTTGATCACGGGTTGGTTTGGTAAATCTACTCTTTGAAATTGAATGCCAAAACCCGGATTGGCAGGGTGTAGTGTCATGTCCACTAAAACACCAGTATGTAAACCTGTACCACTAATGCTTACACTTTGAGTTAAAGTATGCTGCTTATCGGGATTGAATTGTTGATCCATTTATAAAAATTTAGAATAGCTTACTTAAAAGCTTGATTTTAAGCAAAAATACGGCCGAATTAGGCTTTTTGAGACAGTTGTTGTACTAATATTTCCAGTTCTTGGACTCTTTTTTCCAATTCTGGGAGGTTTTTCACGTAAACCTGGCTTCTTAGGCTCTGTTTTTGCTCTGCAGCTGGATTGCCAGTAAGTACCTGGTTTGGCGTTTTAACAGACTTAGTGATACCACTCTGTGCTGTAATTTTGACCCCATCTGCTACAGAAATATGACCGGCGAATCCTACTTGACCACCCACCATGACTTGTTTCCCAATTTTGGTACTTCCGCTGATGCCAGATTGTGCTGCAATCACTGAATTGGATCCAATTTCTGCATTGTGTGCTATCTGTATAAGGTTGTCTAGCTTGACGCCTTTTCGTATAATGGTTGATCCGATAGTTGCTCTATCAATAGTGGTATTTGCGCCAATTTCAACATCATCTTCAATGACTACATTTCCAAGCTGTGGTACTTTTTGAAAACTACCATCTTCTTTTGGTGCAAATCCAAAACCGTCACTTCCTATTATTGAACCACTATGAATGGTTACATTGTTTCCGATAATACAATCAGCGTATACAACTACACCTGGATGAATGGTTACATTGTTTCCAATTTTTACATTTTCTCCAATCACGGTATTGCTGAATATTTTCACATTCGTTCCTAAAATAGCGCCTTCATTGATATAGGCAAACGCAGCAATAAAATGTTGCTCTCCTAATTGAGCTGATGGTGCAATAAAAGAAGGTGTTTGGATTCCAACTAAATGTTGTGCTTTTAATTCATGGTATTTTGTAAGTAATGTTGCAAATGCAGCATAGGCATCTGGCACTCTAATTAAAGTAGCATCAATTTTTTGTTTCAATGATTGCTTTTCATTAATAATAATGATAGAAGCAGCAGTTGAATATAGAAACTCTTCATATTTAGGATTCGCTAAAAATGAAATTTGCCCTTTAGTGGCTTCTTCAATTTTCCCAAAATTCTTAACAGTTACAGATGCATCACCTTCGACTTGTCCTTGAATCATCATCGCTATCTGTTGGGCACTAAATTCTAGCATGCGTTGCTTGGTTTAAATGAATGGGGGTTATTCGCTTAGCGAACAAATGTAAAATTTTTTAACCGGGGTAGAAAGACTTTCAACAATTAAAGCGTTTTGAACCTCAGAAATGGTTGAAATTTCACCCTTTTTCAGCAAAATATGGATATTCTCACTGTCGTTTTTGTATAAAGTGTTGCTTGTTTCGCCCTTGAAGCAAAGAAAAGCAGCTGCTTCATCGTCGACATGAAACCTAATTTTTGTAGCTTCTAAAGCATCTTTTAAGGCTGATTCAGCAATTGGTTCAGCTTGTAAACGGCATTTATAAATGCGCCTATTCAGTAATCTATTGCATAAAAGGGATAAAATTGGATCTGGATGAGTTTGCCATTTTTTTATTGCAAATAGAATGTCCGTATCATCTAATTGGCAATAAGCTGTGATGTCAATTTGTTCTAGCGCAGTAAATTCATTACTTAAAAAATAATCTAAGATACCGCCCACTGAAATTGAACTGTCCCCCGATTGAACCAATTGTTTTGCTCTTTCAATAATTTTAACCAACATATTTTCTGCAGCAATAACCGTTTTGTGACGGTATACTTGCCAATACATGAGACGTCTTGAAACTAAAAATTTCTCTACACTATTAATACCTTTTTCTTCTACAAGTAATAAATTATCCTTGACGTTGAGCATTTTCAAAATGCGCTCATAGCCAATCACACCCTCACTTACGCCAGTAAAAAAGCTATCCCTAGATAAATAGTCTAATCTATCAACATCTAACTGGCCACTAATTAATTGGTGTAAAAATGTTTTGGGATATTGGTTGGTGAAAATTTTAATCGCAAGATCTAATTTGCCATTTAATGCCGGACTAGGATCTGCATTTAATTTTTGCATAATTAATAAGGATAGCTCCTCATGGTGTACGCCTTTAATTAATACATTTTCTAAAGCATGTGAATAAGGTCCGTGGCCAATATCATGCATTAAAATTGCAGCCTTTACTGCTTGCGCTTCTTCTTGTGTAATTGCAATGCCTTTATCCTTTAGCTCATTCACGGCATTACACATTAATTGGTACGCTCCTAATGAATGATGTAATCGGGTATGCACTGCCCCTGGATAAACCAACTGCGCCAAAGCCATTTGCTGGATTCTTCTAAGCCTTTGAAAAAAAGGATGGTTGAAGATGGCAAAAATCAACGGGTCGTTTATCGTAATAAATCCATGAACTGGATCATTAATCATTTTTCGGGTTAAAAATTCCATAAGCTAAATGTGTTGACAAAGGTACGAAATGTGAATAACTCCTGCGTTTTATTTAAACCCCTGAGTTCCCAAAAAACTATCTTTGTAGCACAGCTATATTAAGATTAACCCTACTTAAAACAGCCCTTTTTTATGAAAATTACACAAGGCACTTTAGATAAATTAGAAGATATTTTAGGAGAATCAGAATACGTAGTAAGATATGAAAGAGGCAATTTCCAAAGCGGATGGTGTTTACTTGAATCTAAGAAAATTGTTGTCTTAAATAAATTTCTAAACCTAGAAGCAAGAATCAATACCTTACTTGAATTGATTCCACAGTTAGATATCGATTTCGATAAATTGACGCACGACTCTCAAAAATTATATGAGGAAGTGAAGCGTATTGCTTTGACAGAAGCATAATTATTCAAGCAATTTGTTTTGTTAAAAATCACCATATTAGGATCAGGCACCAGTACTGGGGTTCCCTTAATAGGATGTAATTGTCCTGTTTGTACTTCTTCAGATCCAAGAGACAATCGGCTTAGAACAAGTATTAAGATTGAATCTGAAACAACCTGTATTATTATTGATACCACGCCTGATTTTAGGTATCAGATGTTGCGCACTAAAACCACCCATATTGATGCAGTGGTTTTTACGCATCCACATAGAGACCATTATGCCGGTTTAGATGATATAAGGCCTTTCAATTTCTTTTCTGGCAAATCGATGCCAATCTATGCTAATGAGCTAACTCAGGTGGCTATAAAGAGGGATTTTTACTATGCTTTTGAAGCGAATAAAGACGCAGGCTTACCCGAAATGCAATTAAGAACCATAGCGCAGGAGCAAGCTTTTACAATAGGGGATATTGAATTAACGCCTATCTTAGTAATGCATCGTGAATTGCCCGTACTTGGATTTAGAGTTGGTGATTTTACCTATGTGACAGATGCGAATTTTATAGACCCCAAAGAATTAGAAAAAATAAAGGGATCCAAAGTGCTTATACTTAATGCGCTAAGACCTGAGCCACATCCAACACATTTTACATTATCTGAAGCAATCGAATTGACACAATCTTTAGAGATTCCTCAAACTTATTTTACGCATTTTAGCCATCAGATTGGCTTGCATGCTATAACGGAGTCTAAGCTTCCGCAAGGAATAGCTATGGCCTATGATGGCCTTGAAATCATTTGCTAGTTGTTTTAACAAAATCTAGTTGCGTGGTTATTTTTCTTTCATTTTTTACCTTTTGCATCATTTTTAAATCTGGAATAAATACGTACAATTAGTTGCTTCTAATCGGATAGGTTTGTTTTAAACACCATGCAATTTGATTGGAAGCCCTATTTTATTTTTACATCTAAAGAGCAAAAAGGAATAATCGTACTTGGCTTTATTCTTTTTTTTAGTTTGCTTTTAAATTACCTATTACCCAATAATAAATTAGATAATACCAATCCGAATAGGTTAGCGGGCGACCTTAAAACTTTATTTTATTTTGATCCCAATACTTTAGATACGATAAATGGATATCGGCTTGGCTTTACTAAAAAGCAAATGACAATTTTATTGCATTATAGAGAAAAGGGTGGAAGGTTTTATAAGAAAGAAGATCTGTTCAAATGGTATGGTGTATCGGAAAATCAAACTAAGCGCTTATTGCCATGGGTTCGAATTCATGATTCAATCGCAAGAAAACGAATAAATGAAAAACAAAGTTGGGCTAAGTATTCTTATGAGCGACAAGCACAAGAACAAATTGATATAAATAACGCAGTTGCAGCAGATTGGATCCGAGTTACTGGCTTGCCGGCATATAAAGTAAAACGAATTTTAACCTATCAAAAATGGTCAGGAGGTTTTACTAGTATTGTTGGGTTAAAAAAAGTATACGGAATCACTGCTTTCGATTTTGATATGATTAAGCCGTTCCTAAAGTATCAAAACATTAAGACAAATAAAATGAACTATCAGTCGATGCGATATGAAGATTGGATGTCACTCGGCATATTTGATGAGCGGACAGTGTGGGCTATTTTAAAACAAAAGAAACGGCAGGGCAGATTGAGTTGGTCTGAAATAGTCATCCAATTTGACTTAACAGAAAATGAAGCCATGGTGCTGAAAAACAAAACCAATCTAAGTAATTGAAAAACAATTAGATAGATTGGCAATAAAGAAGGTTATAAAATTCTCTTTTAAAAAAGGATTTATATAAAAAAAATTTCCTAAGTTTAGAAAGGATTTATTCCTACAAATCGATTGCTTGCTTAAGAGGCTCCTTGAATTAAGGGGCCTTTTTTATTTTACTTATGCTTGAAAATTTGATTCACAGCACCACCCAACATTGGAAATTTTTCTTTTACAAAAGCAGCAATTGTTTCGATAGATTGTTTTGCTTGTTCTGGTGTTACACCTGCTTCTTTTACTAAACGGTCAATTAATTCTTGCATTTTTTATGATTTATAAGTTAATGATTGCTTTAATTTAAGCCACTTTTAATGTGCTTAATTTACTTTTATCAAACATGTCTTTTGCATAAGCTAAAGACACATTAAATTCTTTAATGTTTGTGCCTGGAAGTTCAAACATAGCTTGCGTGAACAAGCTTTCACAAATACTTCTTAAACCTCTTGCTCCAAGTTTATATTCCATCGCTTTTGCAGTGATAAAATCATATACTTCTGGGTCGATAGAAAGTTTAATGTTTTCAATTTCGAACAATTGTGTGTATTGTTTGATTAATGCATTCTTAGGTTCAGTCAAGATACTTCTTAATGTCGCTGCATCCAAAGGCTCTAAATGCGTTACAATTGGAAGACGACCTAACATTTCTGGTATTAAACCAAAAGTTTTAATGTCTTGTGCATTCACAAATCTTAGCAAGTTTTTACGTTGTAATTCTTGTTCGTCTTTGTTTACACTAAACCCAATCGCGTTCGTATTAATTCTTCTAGCGATAATTTTATCGATACCATCAAATGCCCCACCACAAATGAATAAGATATTCTTTGTGTCTACCTTAATCATTTTTTGATCAGGGTGCTTACGACCACCCTGAGGCGGCACCAATACTTCTGTGCCTTCTAGCATTTTCAATAAGCCCTGTTGAACACCTTCGCCACTTACATCACGTGTAATAGATGCATTATCACTTTTGCGCGCTATTTTATCAATTTCGTCTATATAAACAATGCCTCTTTCTGCAGCTTCCACGTCATAATCACAGTTTTGTAATAGACGGGTTAACATACTTTCAACGTCTTCTCCAACGTACCCAGCTTCGGTGAAAACAGTAGCATCAACAATGGCAAAGGGCACATTTAACAATTTAGCAATGGTTTTAGCTAAAAGTGTTTTACCGGTTCCAGTTTCGCCAATCATGATCACATTACTCTTTTCAATTTCAACTTCATTCTTATTATTAGAAGGAAGATTGATACGTTTGAAATGATTATATACTGCTACACATAGAATTTTTTTCGCTTCGTCTTGGCCAATAATATATTGATCCATAAAGGATTTAATAGCCTTTGGCTTCTGGATATTCAGCGTGCCAGCTTTTCCAGCTTCTTTTTTCTGGTGAAATTCTTTATCTACAATTTCATGAGCATGTTCGATACAATGCTCACAGATATGGCCTTCCTGTCCAGCGATAAGAATTTTTACTTCTTCTCTGCTGCGGCCACAAAAAGAACAATGTATATTTTCTGTCTTACTCATTTTCATTGAATCCGTTTTATTATAAACTCTTTGCAATTTTATCTACAATACCATACTCTACAGCTTCTTTTGCATTCATCCAGTAATCTCTGTCAAAATCAGCCATTATTTGCTCCATTGATTTACCACAGTTTTTAGCTAAGATTTTTGCGCCTAATTCCTTTGTCTTTCTAATTTGTTCTGCTTGAATTTCGATATCCGCACTTGTTGCTTGGAAATAGCCACCCAAACTTGGTTGGTGGATCATCACTTCGCCATGAGGGAAGATCGTGCGCTTTCCTTTCTCACCCATGCTCAATAAAATAGAACCCATGCTAGCTGCCAATCCCATACAAATAGTATGTACTGGACTCTTAATCAAGTTCATTGTATCAAACATGACCATGCCGCTTGTAACAACACCCCCTGGGCTATTGATATAAAAATTAATTTCAGCGCCTGGTTTGTCCGCATCTAATAATAAAAGCTTCGTAACAATATCTCTTGCAGATTTATCATCCACTACGCCCCATAAATAGATAG
>CAZLKW010000009.1:25633-26288 GCA_964560215.1 uncultured Sediminibacterium sp.
TTAATAAAACTTCGTCTACCAATCCATATTCTTTTCCTTCTGCTGCAGTCATCCAGAAATCTCTATCGCAATCTTTTGCAACCAATTCAACATCCTTGTGGGTATGTGTTGCAATGACTTCGTATAATTCGTGCTTCAATTTTTTAATTTCTCTTGCAGTGATTTCGATATCAGATGCTTGCCCACCAATTGCACCACTAGGTTGGTGTAACATAATTCTACTATGTCTCAATGCAGTTCTTTTACCTTCTACACCAGCGCATAACAAAATAGCACCCATACTTGCTGCCATGCCAGTACAAATAGTAGCCACGTCAGGGCTGATAAATTGCATGGTATCATAAATGCCTAAGCCTGCATAAACGCTTCCGCCTGGGCTATTGATATACATTTGGATATCCTTGGTACGGTCAGTGCTTTCTAAGAAAAGCAACTGCGCAGTAACGATATTCGCTACATAATCATTGATGCCTTCTCCTAAGAAAATGATTCTATCCATCATTAGACGGCTAAACACATCCATGCTCGCCACATTCATTGGTCGTTCCTCAATAATATAGGGTGTCAAATTGGTCACACTATTTTGGTATTGATGAAGACTATTACTTCCGATCCCTCTATGTTTGATCGCGTATTTTTCGAATTCTTTTCCTAT
>CAZLKW010000009.1:26438-43281 GCA_964560215.1 uncultured Sediminibacterium sp.
TCTAAAGCATTGAATAATTTGTCTGTACTAATTCTATGGTAACTATCTTCTACAAATTTTCTGTCTTGCATCATTCTTGCAGCATAATCTTCTAACCATTGGTCATTGTCTCCCAATGCACCCAATTGTCCACCCATATAGCTCATCAATTGTTGCTTTGCAAAATTCTTTAAGTCTTCTGCAACTACTTCTACTTTATGGTCTGCAATTAATTGTGTACTAATCACAGTCCACTTTAATTGATCTTGGAATACTGGATATTCTTTTTCTGCTTCTTCTTCTGTTCTTTGCTTCTCGCCACCTTTTTGTAACCAACGCTTTAAAAAAGCAGCAGGGAAGTCCATCTTAGTTTGTTCAATCAAGCTATGGTAAATTTGATCGTGCACTTGATTCTTTGCTTGTTGGTCGTAATAACCTTCAATATCTTTTTTAATCGCTGCTTTAAATTCTGCTTCGTTTGCGATGGCTTGATTTGGGTAACAAACATTGAATAAGGTTTCATCTAGAGGTGCTTTCTCTACTAATCCAACTTTTGTAATCACCAATTTGAAATACTTTTCAGCATCATCTTTTGTTAATGCCAAGTCGTTCAAAATAATATCTAACTCTTTGTCTTCAAAAGCTTTCTTCAATTGAATTACAACCGTATCGTCGTTCTTCTTGCCAATGAATTCTTTTCTTTGTTTTTCGCTAAAATATTTAATCAATAAAGAGTTGTCTTTTTTGATACCACCTTCTACTTCATTGCCTTCTTTGTCAGACTCAATGAAAGTTACATTCAACACATTGTCTTCACTTGTAGCAGCTTCTGGTTCAGTCATGTTACCATTTCTGATTTGTAAACGCTCTACTTCGTTTTGAATCATGTCGTCTGTTACTTGAATTTTATATCTTTTAACTTTGATGTCTTTTGTCTTTACTTCAAAGCTTGGCTTTAAACCAATTTCAAAAGAAAAATCATAATCAGTAGGATTATTTTGATCCATGTTTGCAAAAGCAGTCTCCAATGGAAGTGGTTGCGCAAAGATGTCAATTTTCTCTTTAGCGATATATTGGTTCATTTCGTTTTCCACTGTCTTTAAAATCACATCAGTGAAAACAGATTGTCCGTACATTTTTTTAATCATACCTGCAGGTACCATTCCTTTTCTAAATCCAGGGATGTTTGCCGTTTTGGCATGCTTCTTTAAACTTGTTTCGTAAGCATTAAAATAATCTGCTTTTGAAATAGTCACCGTTAATTGATCATTTAAAGGTGCAATGTTGGTTCTTTTTATCGTTGCCATAATAGTTGCTTTTTCTACTTAATTGTAGGGTTTAAGGGGGGCGAAGGTACAAATTTTGACCTTAATTAAGCCATCTTGAGATAAAAAAAGGCCCCAATTTGGGGCCTTTAGTGCGGATGGAGGGGGTCGAACCCACACGCCTCGCGGCGCTAGATCCTAAGTCTAGTGCGTCTGCCAATTTCGCCACATCCGCTTAGGGGTTGCAAACTTAATTGATTATTTTTAAAATTGGTCTAAGAACCCGACAATTTCCTCTAAATACTGCTGATCGGTGGTATCAAAATGTGCTAATTCGGTACTATCAACATCTAAAACGCCTACAATTTTGCCGTTTTGAAAAACAGGGACTACTATTTCAGATTTCGAAGCGCTACTACAAGCAATATGTCCAGGGAACTTTTCTACATCTTCTACGATTAAAGTAATGCCCTTTTCCCAGCTTGTGCCACAAACACCACGTCCTTTCTTTATTCTTGTACAAGCTACAGGCCCTTGAAATGGAGCTAACACCAATTCATCCTCCTGTACCCAATAAAAACCAACCCATAACCAATTGAATTGCTCTTTTAATGCAGCAGCAATATTACCAAGGTTGGCGATTAAGTTATCCTCACCAGTCATCAAACTTTTGATTTGAGGTAATAAGGATTCGTATTGTTCTTTTTTTGTGCCCTGATGTAGGGTTAAATCTTCTGCCATTTGTTTTATTTTCGAAGGATAGATTGCAATTCTTTTTTCTCAATGCGCATAACAAAAAATATAAATGCGAAAAGTAATATAGTTGCAAATAAATAATTGAAAGGTTGATTATCTGAAAATACATGTAATAAAACATTGATGCCGTAAATCAATATTGCAATTACAAAGTAGGCAATTAATTTTTTTGTTGCATAAGGCACTGGGTAAATGCGCTGTCCCCATTGATAGCTCACGACCATCATAGTGCCATAACAAAAGAAAGTTGCCCAAGCACTCGCCATATATCCAAAATGAGGAATGGCAATATAGTTGATGATGACAGTTATAAGTGCACCTAGTAAAGTAATCCAAGCACCTGCCATTGTTTTATTAGTTAGTTTATACCAAATGCTTAGGTTATAATAAACACCTAAAAACATATTTGCAATTAGTAAAATTGGAACCACTTTTAAGCCAACATACATCGCTGGATTTTGAATAAACAGTTTCCAAATGTCAATGTATAATACAACGCATAAGAACATCACACATAAAGTGATGACAAAGAATTTCATCACCCTAGCGTAGGTTTTCTGAGCTTGATCTGATTCCGCTTGTTTAAAGAAAAATGGTTCAGCCCCCATGCGAAATGCTTGAATCGAAATGGTAATTAATATAGCAAGTTTATAACAAGCACTATAAACTCCAACAAGTGCTTTGTTCGCATCTGGACTACCTCCTGGCGCCCACCATCCTAACATAATACGATCCAATGTTTCATTAATCATGCCGCCAAATCCAACTAAAATAAGTGGGAGGGCATACGCCATCATTGAAAGCCACAATTTAAAGTTGAATTTAAAACGAATAGCCCTGATTTCTTTTTGCAGCAAAATCAACACAAAAACATTTTGTATAATACCAGCAATTAAAATATAACCTACCTCCCAATTTGGTTTATAAATGGATGCTAAAAAACCAGTTGGATTCGTTTGTACATTTTGTGGGAGACTGCTGATTAAAACATAAGTGGCTAGTATATTTAATAAGATCCCTCCAACTTTTATCAATGCAAATTTTTTCGGTCGACCTTGTAATCTAAGTCTAGAAAAAGGAATCGTCGTAATGGCATCTAAAGCAACAATCCATGCTAATAAACTGATATACTCTGTATGTATGGTGATTTGTAATAAATCGGCTAAGGGTATTCTCCAGGTATACAATCCAAATAAAACCAGTGCAGTAACAAATAACATAGAGAGGCTACTTGTATTGTAGATTTCCTCTTCGTTTTCTTTAGAACCAAACTTGAAATAGGCTGTTTCCATGCCATGTGTCACTAGGACATTTAAAAATGGTATAAATGCATAGACAATCGAATTCTCTCCATAAGCAATATCTGAAAGCTTATAGGTTAAATAGGGGGTAAGCAAATAGCTAATGAACCTTGCGGCTATTGAACTAAGTCCGTACCATGCGGTTTGACTGGCTAATTTTTTAATACTACTCAAGGCGTTGAAATTACAGCTAAATTAGTGAAAATAGTTTTGTTTATCTTCATGCCGTAAATAGCATTTATATGAGAGTTGTCGTCCAAAGAGTTACAGAGGCCAATGTGAAAGTAAATGGAGCCATTATTGGGGCTATTCAAGAAGGATTAATGGTCTTATTGGGCATTCAAAATGAGGATACCGAAGAGGATATTCAATGGATTGCGAGTAAACTTGTTCAAATGCGCATTTTTGATGATCCGGAGGGGGTGATGAATCTAAGTGTGAAAGACATAGATGGTTCGATCCTTTTGATTAGCCAGTTCACGCTTTATGCGGCTACTAAAAAAGGCAATCGTCCTTCTTACATTGGCGCTGCTAAGCCTGAGATAGCGATTCCTATTTACGAACAAATGATCCTGCAATTGACAAAGGAATTAGGTAAGCCGATTGCCACAGGCCAATTTGGTGCAGATATGAAAGTGTCACTTTTAAACAATGGTCCAGTCACCATCATTATTGATTCAAAAAATAGAGAATAATATGTCTAACCAATTAACAATAGAAGCAGCTCAATTGCAGGTTGATCAATGGATCAAAACCATTGGCGTAAAGTATTTTAGCGAATTAACGAATTTGGGAGTGTTGATGGAGGAAGTGGGTGAATTGTCCAGATTAATGGTACGCAAATATGGAGATCAGTCTTTTAAAAATAAAGAGGCAGAGGCAGATTTGGGGGATGAAATGGCGGATGTCCTTTTTGTCTTAATCTGCTTGGCGAATCAAACTGGCGTGGATTTAACGGCTGCTTTGGAGAAGAATCTTCAAAAGAAAACCATTCGAGACAAAGAAAGGCACCAAAACAACGAAAAATTACAACCATAATCTTTTCTCGTCCTATATTTGCAAACTATGAGCAAGACAGTTACAGACAATACATTACAAGCGATCATTTCGCATGCCAAAGAATACGGATTTGTGTTTCCTAGTAGTGAAATCTATGATGGATTAAGTGCAGTGTATGATTACGGTCCTTATGGTGCTCAATTGAAGAAGAATATTCGTGACTATTGGTGGAATAGCATGACACAGATGAATGACAATATAGTAGGCATTGATGCTGCTATATTTATGCATCCAACAACATGGAAAGCAAGCGGACACGTAGATAGCTTTAGTGATCCATTGATTGATAATAAGGATAGTAAAAAAAGATATCGTGTAGATCATTTGATAGAAGCACATGCAGATAAATTAATTGAAAAAGGAGACCAAGCTGGCGCAGATAAGTTACTAGCCGATATGGATGCCTTATTAGCAAATGATGATTTTGCAGGCTTAGGGGAGTTGATTCAAACAAATAAAATTCAATGTAGCGTTAGTGGTACAAGTAATTGGACAGAAATTCGTCAATTTAATTTAATGTTCTCTACAGAATTAGGTTCAGTAGCAGAAGATGCGAATACTATTTATTTAAGACCTGAAACGGCGCAGGGTATTTTTGTGAATTTTTTGAATGTGCAAAAAACTGCAAGGATGAAAATTCCTTTTGGTATTGCACAAACAGGCAAGGCATTTAGAAATGAGATTGTAGCACGTCAGTTTATTTTTAGAATGCGTGAGTTCGAGCAAATGGAAATGCAATTTTTTGTTAAGCCAGGCACACAAAAAGAATGGTACGAACATTGGAAGGAAGAGCGCATGAAATGGCATTTAAGCTTAGGCATTAAAGCGGATAAATACCGTTTTCATGACCATATTAAATTAGCGCATTACGCTGACGCAGCTTTAGATATTGAATACGAATTCCCATTTGGTTTTAAAGAGGTTGAAGGAATTCATTCAAGAACTGATTTTGATTTATCTCGTCATCAGGAATTCAGTAAAAAGAAATTACAATATTTTGATACAGAAATCAATCAGCACTATGTTCCTTATGTGATTGAAACATCCATTGGACTTGATAGAATGTTCTTATTGATTTTATCTAATTCCTACGAGGAAGAAGTAATTAATAAAGAAGACGGTACTACAGATTCAAGAGTGGTCTTGCATTTGCCTGCAAAGTTAGCTCCTTTGAAATTGGCTGTTTTGCCTTTGACAAAGAAAGATGGATTGCCTGAATTAGCTAAAGCTTTGATGGATGAGTGTAAGCCTTCATTCCACTGCTTCTATGAAGAAAAAGATGCTATTGGCAAAAGATACAGAAGACAGGATGCAATTGGTACACCTTTCTGTGTAACCATTGATCATCAAACGAAGGAAGACAATACAGTAACCATTCGTTATAGAGATAGTATGCAGCAAGAAAGAATACCAATGAGCGAAGTAAAGGCCTTGGTATTAAAGCATATTGCTTAAATAATTTTTGAACCTTATGCTTTTGCCGAGAGGTTAAGCATAAGGTTGGATAAAAAGAAAGCGCCCAATTTTGGGCGCTTTCTTTTTATCCGTAAAGCTCAAAATGAATCTGATTTTTGGGAATCCCCAATGCGGCTAATGTGTTCCTTGCTTCGTCCACCATATCCTTCCAGCCGCAGATATAAAAATGGGCCTCTTTACTTGCGCCTTCGTCTAAAAGTTTTTTATAGGTAGCATGGACATAACCTTGATTTGCGCCTTCTTGCATTTCTGTTTCTCTAGAAAAGCTAGGATGATAATAGAATTGAGGTTCTTTGGCTTCTAAGGATTTAAATTCATGTCCGTATAAGCAGTCTGTATATTTTCTACAGCCAAATAATAAATGAATATTTTGGTGGCTGGTTTTCTTTTCATGAATATCTAAAATCATAGATCTGAAAGGAGCTACACCTGTTCCTGTGCAAATGAAATAAAGATCTGTTGTAATTTCTTTTGGCAAAACAAAAACACCTTGAGGGCCTCTTACTTTAAGGATTGAACCTACTGATACTTCATTGAATAAGTAAGTAGTGCCAAGTCCGCCTTCTAATAATACAATTACTAATTCAATTTCATTGCTGCCATCTGGCGCGGATGCAATGGAATAACTTCTCCAACGTTTATTTTTTTGTTCATGAATCGGAAGATCTAAGGTTACAAATTGTCCTGGCGTGAAATCAAATACCATATCGCTGGACATCTTAATCCAGAAACGTTTTGTGTTTGTTGTCTCCTGTACAATTTTTGTAACTACAGCGTCTTGCCAAGGTTGAAGCATAATCTTTAATTATTGGTAACGAATACGCTTTGAACGTATACTTTATTGTTAGCAAAAACTTTCACAAAATAGATACCGGTTGTCAATGTTGGTATTTGAACCGCTTGTGCCGATGTCTGATTGTTTAGTTTATCTCTCTGGAAAACAGTTGCCCCATTGCTATTTAAGATACTCAATCCAATTGTATTGGTTTTGACATTATTAAACTGGATATAAAATTGGTTTCCTTTAATTATATTCTCTACATAATCTGTTGATACAATTTTTAATCCAATTTCTTTTGTTGGCGCCTGAGGTATATCGGTAATTAAAACAAGTTTGTTTTCTGAGTAATTAGTACAAGTCCCAGTAGTGGCACTCACTTTGTACATTGCATTTTTGCTGATTTTTATACCTCTGCCAGTTGCACCATTGATATACTCATCGTTGATAAACCACTGGTAGCTATCTGCGACTGTAGTACTTAAACTATCAATGCCGATTTGACTAATGATTGGTTTAGCAGTTAAGACCACAGGTATCTTGGTAAGTGCTTTTTCGAACTGTGGTGTGCTAATTTGCATATTGTAAAAGAAGTAATAGAATTTCTCAAAGTTGGTACCTGCCCAGTTTCCAGTGATGGATGCAAGTACTGTTGGCCCAAATGGGTGGTTGTCTGTTGTGATATTATTATTTCTAAAAATAGTCGCACTATCTAAACAACGCGCAATCAAGATGTAGTTTCCTGCTTGTGGAATATTCATATTGATTGCATAAATTCTTCCAGTATCGCCTTGTACAAATGGAGTAGGAGCGCCAGAGCCAGCTGAGCCCGTTGCCTGTGCGGGACTTGGACTACTTGCTCCCACATGCAAGATATTTTTTTGTGTTTGCGATGGGAAGTAAGAGTAAGTAGTATCGGTGAAAGTACTTAAAGCCCTTAATTCAAGTTCAATTTTACCTGCATAACCAGTATACAATTTTGTTGTTTCTAATACAATAGGTCCTTTTGTATTGAATCTAATAAACTCTCCATAACTACTGCCCCAGTTATTATAGCCACCAGAATTACTTAATGTTGTATTGTCTTTTGGTCCGATAAACCCTGTCCATCCTTTTCCTAAATACACATCTGAAGCGGTGGTTGAAGTTCTAATAGCCGAACCCATAGCGATAGGTCTGCTTATATCATTGTTATTATCATACCATAAATACTGATCTTCTCCATTTGCAATATTGGCTAATAATTGAACAATATCATTACATCCAGTTGCTGATCCAGTTAATGCAGGGCTTGAGTTCGCACTATTGAATACAGAAGTAATTGTATTGTTAGCAGGTTGTTGATCGTTGCTAATATTTGCAGATGCAGTAATAGTGTATTGCTGATTTAATTCAATTGAGATAGGCGTTTGAAAAGTGTAGGACATCATTTCTGAACCATATAATCTACCTGTAAATGTCTCAGTAATATTTAAAATTGTGGTATTTCCTTTTTTTACTTCTAAACTTAATGGAAGATTAGTAAGTCTAGTGGTGCCATTATTTGCCACTTTTACAGTTACATATTGCACTGACTTTTCTGACACACCTCCATTAGGATTTGTAATTTCTGTTATTTGCACATCGTTAGAAGGATTAATTACTTTAAGTGTGTAATCCTGTGTTTCACCTGCAGTATAATTGCCACAAGCAATTACATCTGATGCTGCGTTGGCTTCTGCCACAACAACACGGAGTTTCGTCAATTGGTTAATAGTTAAATTGCCATTTAAATTGATTGAACTGCTATAATCTCCATTTGCTATTCCTGCACTCGTATGCGCTAATTCGTTCGCATCAAATACGCCGTTGTTGTTGTAATCAATAAATACTTTTACAAATCGATTATTATTTGAAGCGTCTGAGCTACTTAATTTCATGAATAAAGACAAAGTTCCATTTAATTCTCCATTGATAAATTTTGCAGTATTATCGATGTAATTGTCTGCAGTTGTTTTTGAGAATTTGACATTGTTTAATTGTATACTATCAATCTTTGTTCCTGCTCCAGTTGTTGCCGCTGAATTACAATAGGCCGTTCCTCCAGCACCACTAATAATTAAGGAGTAGTTCTGTTGTCCTCTTACTAATGTGCCTTTATGCTTTACTGTAACTGTGTAAAGGGTGCCAACTAAGCTGGTGTCTACTTCTACTTTTTCTACATTGTCTATACTATTGATTCCTCTAAATGGAGGATCTTCTGGTGTACGTGGGTCCAAATTCCATGTATTAAATTTTTTATTACCTTGATTAATTTCAAGGTCTAAATCATTGATTAATTCAGGGCTATTGTCATTTAAAACAGTACTTGCAGTTCCTTTAATATCTGTCCAAACGATAGTGGCTTTTACCGGTCTTGTTCCTGAAGCAGTGAACGAGTAGGAGGCACTGTCTCCATTTAACAAAGTGTTCTCATAGACAAAATGAGGGCTATTGGCACTATTGTTATTTGTTAATGAGGTATTTAATACTTGCGCTGCTTCTCCTATATTAAGTAAACCCCATCCATGTTTATAATCTGGTCCTGGGTATATTCCAGCTTCATTTGCTGTATGTATCGCTAATGCTTTTACTGTAGCAGATTTTAAAATTTTAGGTGCACCATTAACCGTAAATCGTTGACTTAATTCCTGCAGTAACATTAAACTTCCGGCTGCACCTGGAGAGGCCATTGAAGTACCATTCAGGTAACCATAGCTTGAATCATTTGTAGCGATTGGTGCATAGACAGCAACGCCCTGTGCTACAATATCTGGTTTTATTCTTCCGTCATCAGTTGGGCCCCATGAACTAAAATTACTAATGACAACATCTTCTTTTTTATTGTATTCAGAGGGGATTCCATTCACTGCTCCAACGGTTAAAATATTTTTAGAGTTTTTATCAGAGGAGATGCTTCCATAAGAATCATTGCTACTTATATCGGATGGTCTAGCACCCGCATTGATCATTCTACCTGTTTCATTTCTTCTCCAATAGGTTTGTCCAACTGCAGGGCCAGTGCTTGTTCTATTGTTTCCTGCAGCAGCGACAATTAAATAGTTAGGGGCATTGTATGCAATGGAGTCTTGTATTTCTGCATCAGCGTCATAGATTCCAAATCTAAAATCCTCTTTTTCATTCCATCTGCCATTGAATTCCCAACGGGAGGAATCGCTATTGTAGTTCCATCCTGTTACGGTTCCATAAGAGTGATTGGAGAATAGTAATCCATTCGCAGCAGCTGCGGACATTTCAGACAAGTCGTTGTTCCAATCATAATCTAGAATTCCTTTCACATTATAAGACATTCCTTTTGACAATGGATTCAATCCTTTACTCATTACAATACCAGCCACATGTGTGCTGTGGGTAACCACTTGAGTCGAGTTGTCTTTTTGTGTAATTCTATTCTGAAATTCTTTATGTGTTAATCTTGGACTTCCTTCGTCCCAAACGCCAAGTTTATTCGTCATTGCATCGTCTGAACCACTCAGGTTTAAATTAGAGGCAGCGCCAGGCCAAACTTTATTTGCATTAATTGTAATTGCCGCAACTGGATCTGCAAATCCAATATAATATTTAGGCCATCCTTTAGCATCAACGCCAATTAAACTCGCATTATTTTGGTTGTTAGATTGATACTTTAAAGGCCAACCATTTTGCTTTGCTAAAAGAACTGCCTTAGAAAACTTTTCTCTCGCTTCCAATGATAATTTATTGGAGGTTTCCATCAAGATCTCTTTTTTGGTTGCTTCTTGCGCTTGAATTGTATTCAATATGAAAACAAAAAATAGGGGTAGTAAAAGTTGTTTTTTCATGCTTCTAAATTACAATCAAAACTTTGTAATTCATACATGTTTGAGTTTAAAAAATCAGTTTATTTAGCCTCCATTTTTTGGTGTAACTTTAAACAAACCAACATAATGCGCGCCAATCTATTACGCGGGGTCTTTATACTATTATTAGCACCAATTCTAATGGGTTTTTGTATCCAAAGTCAAGGTATTAAAGGACTTGTATTGCTTGAAAAAGAAGCAACTATGCCTTTAAAAGGAGGGTCAAAACGGTCGGGTACGCCATTATCGACCATGGTGTTTGTTTATGAATCTGCTACTGTTAGTAAGTTAATCGATCAACAAGGTCATTTTGCAAAAGGGTTGAATGCAAAATTAATTAAGCAAGTTAGGTCGGGGGTAGATGGAACTTTTAAGTTAAAATTGAAACCTGGAAAATACACCATCTTACTGGGTTATAACTTGGGTATGTATATCCCTTATTTTTCTGGTATGAATGGTGTCGCGCATATTGAGGTAATAAAGCATCAATTTCAGGAAATTGACTTAAGTATCGCTGCGTCGTCTATTTTTTGATTGTATCTTTGTACACTGAATCATGAATGAACAATCTTTGTTTGATCGATACAAGGTATCCCCCCTCCTAAAAAAAATAGTAGATGGGATTGCTATGTCCGAATCTACAAAAAAGCCTTTCCAAGTTCATTTGCAAAATCTCAATGGATCGGCACCTGCCTTTGTTTTACAACATGTTTTTACAAATGTTCAAACCGCTTCCTATAATCATCTGATTGTATTGAATGATGCAGAAGAAGCCGCGTATTTCTATAATACCATTGAAAGTATCACCGGCGCTTTGGATTTATTTTATTTCCCATCCTCTTTTAAGACTGCACAGAATTTTAGTTTACTAAATCCTTCTCATGTCATGTTGAGAACAGAGGCTTTGACTAAAATGTCAATGGGTGGAAATAAAAAAATTGTAGTGACTTATCCGGAAGCGTTTTTTGAAAAAGTAATCATGCCTAAGACCTTGCAACAACATATCATTCAGATAAAAACGAATGATACGCTGGGTTTAGATGCTTTAATGGAAAGCCTTGTTCAGTATGGTTTTGAAAGAACTGATTTTGTATATGAGCCAGGACAATTTGCATTAAGAGGTGGTATTTTTGACATCTATTCTTTTGGTAACGAAAAACCATATAGGATAGAATTATTTGGCGAAGAGGTAGATAGCATTCGTTTATTTGATCCAGAGACGCAGTTAAGTGAGCGTAAGTTATTGCAGGTGAATATTATTCCAAACGTCACTACCCAATTTGAAGACACAGCGAAAATTCCTTTAATGGAATTTATTGCAGAAAATACCATAGTTTGGTTAAAAGATTGGACATTCATACAACAGAAAGGCAATGATCAAATGGAAGCCTTGGAGGCGTTTTTATTACATGCGCCTGTATCTAAATTAATAGATGATTTAGATACACATAAGAAGCATACGACTGTGGACGACTTAGTGCCTGTGGATACCGTAACGGAACAGTTATTAAAGAGAAATATTATTGAATGGGGGTCTCAGGCAAACTTAACAGCACTTAAATTGGCATTTAGTACACAAGTGCAACCCAGTTTTAATAGGCAGTTTCAATACTTGATCGCCAATTTACAAGAATTTGAAAAAAAGGGATACGATTTGTTTTTGTTTGCAGAACAAGCAAAACAATTAGAGCGATTACATGCAATTTTTTCGGATTTAAAAACCGAAATTCAATTTACCCCTATAGTAAAAAATATACATGAAGGATTTGTGGACCATGATCATAAAATGGTTTGCTATACGGATCATCAAATTTTTCAACGATATCATAAGTATAAAGTAAAACAGGCTTATAGTAAGAACAAGGCAATTACTTTAAGGACATTAAGTGATTTGCATCCGGGTGATTACGTAACACATATAGACCATGGAGTGGGCGTTTACAGTGGTTTGCAGAAGATCGAAGTGAGCGGCATGATGCAAGAAGCGGTAAGAATAATTTACAAGGATAGTGACATCCTTTATGTAAATATTAATTCATTACACAAGATCTCAAAATACACAGGGAAGGAAGGTACGCCACCAAAGGTGAATAAGTTAGGATCTGATGCTTGGGTGAAATTAAAAGACAAGACCAAGGCGAAGGTAAAAGCGATCGCATTCGATTTAATTAAATTATATGCACAACGAAAAGCACAAAATGGATTTGCGTTTACGCAAGATAACTATATGATGCATGAATTAGAAGCATCTTTTATTTACGAAGACACGATTGATCAAGCGAAAGCAATTGCAGATGTCAAAAAAGACATGGAAGCACCTGCTCCTATGGATCGTTTGGTTTGTGGTGATGTAGGTTTTGGGAAGACGGAAGTAGCTATTCGTGCTGCATTTAAAGCTGCTATTGACGGCAAGCAAGTAGCAGTGCTTGTACCAACCACGATTCTTGCTTTCCAGCATTTTAAAACCTTTAAAGAAAGATTAAAAGATTTCCCGTTAGAAATAGATTTTTTAAACAGGTTCAAATCTGCTGCTCAAAAAAAAGAAACGATCGCCAAAGTCAAAGAGGGAAAGATTGACATTCTGGTGGGTACGCACGGTATTTTAGGAAAAGAAGTCCACTTCAAGGATTTAGGTTTAATGGTGATAGATGAAGAGCAAAAGTTTGGTGTAGCGCATAAAGAAAAATTAAAAACATTAAGAACGAATGTAGATTGTTTGACATTGACTGCGACACCTATTCCTAGAACCTTGCATTTTAGTTTAATGGGTGCAAGGGATTTAAGTATTATCAATACACCGCCTGCCAATCGACAACCTATTCATACCGAAGTACAAGTGTTTCATGAAGATGTCATTCGCGAAACAATTTATTTTGAAACAGAAAGAGGCGGACAAGTTTTCTTTATACATAATAGGGTACAAGGCTTGGCTGAGATGTGCGCGATGATTCAAAAGCTTTGTCCAGACTTGAGTATTGGCTTTGCACATGGACAATTAGAAGGACATCAGTTAGAAGAAAAAATATTTGACTTTATAGAACGCAGGTATGATGTATTGGTTTGTACAAATATTGTTGAAAGTGGTGTAGATATTCCGAATGTGAATACCATTATCATAAATAATGCACATCAATTTGGATTGAGTGATTTACATCAGTTAAGAGGTAGGGTGGGTAGAAGCAATAAAAAAGCATTCTGTTATTTATTGGCGCCTCCAATGACTACTTTGCCTGATGATTCTCGTAAGCGTTTACAAACCCTTGAGCAGTTTAGTGAATTAGGTTCTGGCTTCCAGATTGCAATGCGTGATCTAGATATTCGTGGTGCAGGAAATTTATTAGGAGGAGAGCAAAGCGGCTTTATGGCTGAGATAGGATTTGAAATGTACCAAAAGATTTTAGCAGAGGCTGTGCGTGAATTAAAACGCTCCGACTTTAAAGAGTTATTTGAAGAAGAGATCAGCAAACAAGATGATTTTGTAACAGATTGTACAATTGATACGGATTTGGAAATCATGATACCAGATGCTTATGTAGAAAGTATTGGTGAAAGACTTTCATTATATACACGTCTAGATCAATCTGCGGATGATGCAGAATTAGAAGCAATGAAAATTGAATTGATAGATCGTTTTGGGCCGATGCCAAAACAAGTAGCCGCTTTATTTACGACCATTCAATCAAGAAGGCTGGCGATTTCATTAGGGTTTGAAAAAATGACTTTGAAGGACGAAACATTAAGGTGCTTCTTTATTAATCGTCCAGATTCGCCATATTATGAAAGTGCTATTTTCAAAGGGCTTTTAAACTTTACACAAACAGCTATGAACAATGCCCATTTTAAACAAGTTGGTAAAACATTCATCTTAATTATTAAAGACATTAAGAGTATGGAGCATTGCTTTGCGACCTTGACAAAAATCCACCACGGCGTAGTGAAGCTAGGGGATTAAAATAATCAAGGCCACCTTTAAGGGTGGCCTTGAAAAAATCATAAGAGAATTTTAAGTGACTCCTTAAATTTCTCTAAGGGGTCACTTAAAATTAAAAACCTTTTGTTGCTACACCATCAGCGATTGCTTTTAAAGCATTTGTTTCGCTCATGATTGCTGCCATTTTATTTCCTTTACCATCGTGACCGCCAGCCATATAACCGCCTTTAGCAGTTTTAGTGATGACAGCATCATGCATTGGTACGTTTTTTTCTTTTGTTTTCAAGCAATATGCTTTGATCATTTTTGAAGTGTCCATTTTGTATATATTTTAATTTTTAAAATGCTAATTGAAAGTAGTTTATTTATTGATATTCAAGGTTTGAATTATACGTTTTTTTGTTAAATGTTTATAAATTCTCCTCAATTGAGGCCCTTAAACGTCAATTTTCGCATATTTGGCATGAGATTCAATGAATTCCCTTCTAGGAGCCACTTCGTCACCCATCAACATACTGAAGATTCTATCGGCTTCAGCGGCACTGTCAATGGTCACTTGTTTAAGGGTTCTTCTAGTTGGATCCATGGTTGTTTCCCATAATTGATCTGCGTTCATTTCACCCAGACCCTTATATCTTTGAATCGTCACTGAACTGTCATTTCCACCGCCCAGTTTTTCAACTAAGCCCTTTCTTTGCTCTTCGCTATAAGCGTATTCTTGGTCTTTACCTTTCTTTACTAAATACAAAGGAGGTTGTGCGATATAGACATATCCATTCTGCACTAACTCTTTCATATATCTAAAGATGAAGGTTAAAATCAATGTAGCGATATGCGATCCATCTACATCGGCATCGGTCATGATGATTAGTTTATGGTAACGCAATTTTGCAATGTTCAATGCTTTTGGATCTTCTGGAGTACCAACCGTAACGCCTAATGCAGTGTACATATTTCTGATTTCTTCGTTCTCATAGATCTTATGTTCCATTGCTTTTTCTACGTTCAAAATTTTACCACGCAAAGGTAAAATCGCTTGGTAACTTCTTTCACGACCTTGTTTCGCTGTACCACCCGCAGAGTCTCCTTCGACAAGGTATAACTCACATCTTTCAGGGTCGCGCTCAGAGCAATCTGCTAATTTACCAGGCAAACCACCACCAGACAATACCGTTTTTCTTTGCACCATATCACGCGCTTTCTTAGCAGCAACGCGGGCTTGGGCAGCAAGGATGATTTTAGAAATTACATATTTTGCTTCCTTAGGGTTCTCTTCTAAATAGGCTTCCAATACGCGCGCTACTGTTGTTTGTACCACACCACTTACTTCACTATTACCTAATTTTGTTTTTGTTTGACCTTCAAATTGTGGTTCAGGTACTTTCACAGAAATGATCGCACTTAAACCTTCTCTAAAGTCATCTCCCTCAACTGTTACTTTTGCTTTTTCAAACAAACCTTCTTTATCACCATAGCTTTTGAATACACGAGTCAAGGCTGTTCTAAAACCAGTTACGTGTGTACCTCCTTCAATGGTATTGATATTGTTTACATAAGAAAAAATATTCTCTTTAAAGTCGTCGTTGTAAGTCAATGCAACTTCTACCATTACATTGGATGCTTCATCTAAACCTTCAACATACAATGGAGCAGCGATAATTGGATTTCTATTACCGTTCTTATCTAACATCTGAACAAACTCAACGATACCACCTTCGCTGTAAAAATGATTTACATAAGGTGCACCTGCTTCGTCTAATTCTCTTAAATCTGTTAAGGTGATGCTGATGCGCTTATTTAAATAAGACAATTCACGTAAACGACCTTCTAATATTTCTTTACGATAAACTGTTTCCTGGAAAATAGTTTGGTCAGGCCAGAAATGAACTCTAGTACCTGTTTTTTCACTTGTGCCAGCTTCTCTAACTGCATATTTTGGAACACCGATAGAATACTCTTGCTCAAATATTTTGCCTTCACGCTCAACAGTAACCAATAATTTAGTACTCAATGCGTTTACACAACTCACACCTACACCGTGTAATCCACCAGATACTTTGTACGTGTTTTTATCAAACTTACCACCCGCATGCAACACAGTCATTACGACTTCCAAAGCAGACTTTTTCTCTTTAGTATGCATCGCAGTTGGAATACCACGACCATTATCTTGTACACTTATTGAATTGTCTGTATGGATAGTCACTTCGATATGAGAGCAATAGCCAGCCAATGCTTCATCGATTGAGTTATCTACTACTTCATACACTAAGTGGTGTAAACCTTTCATACCCACGTCGCCAATATACATGGCTGGGCGTTTTCTTACCGCTTCTAATCCTTCTAATACCTGGATACTATCGGCGCCATAGTTCTTATTTTCGGCCGAATCTGGGTGTTGTAAATCTTCTGACATAAAGTGTTCAATTTTTTGTTTTATA
>CAZLKW010000010.1:0-35650 GCA_964560215.1 uncultured Sediminibacterium sp.
AACACTCTCAGATGTAAATAAATAAGGCATATTCTTTTATTTAGATGTTGTTGTAAAATACAAATATATTAATAATTCCTAATGATTATAAGTCGGTATAATAAATACGCAAACGCATTCTGAATTTAGAATGTGATCCACCACCTAATCTAACCCTACCATTTGCAGCCTGGTTTCCTAAAGCGGTAGTTAAATAATCGGTTGTTTGAATTTTATTATAAGGATAAGGCTGAACAAATTTAACTGAATCATTCACAGGCGCGAACAATCTAAAATCAAATAAAGAATCTGTTCTAGCAATTAATCCTTGAACATATCTACTAACATTGAAATTATAAGTAGCTACATTATTGTATCCGTGTAATGATTTTGTAATTTTTTGACCACCAAACTGTCCTAATAACTGTGGATTTGAAGAACCCTGATAATCATTTGGAACAGTTCTCAACTCTTTTGTTGCAGTATCGTACACACCTAGGAATAAATAGTTAGGAGCTGTCATATAACTATCAGTAGTAGATAAACGGGCATCATCTGGAACTTGTTCTGCAATTAATTCAGCTCTATGAATTATTTTATTCTTGAAAGTTTTCAAGCCAGGGACTTTAATCTTAACCATCGTTCCAGGGCTTGTTTGTACATAGACTAATGAATCCTTCGCAAACCCATTTAAATGTTGCGCTATTTCTGCTGCTGTCCTGTTTCTTTGAATAAAATTGGCATTTTGAGCAGTGTAATAACTAAATCTAAAATGTGTTACAAGCGTATCTCTTACAACACTACCTGTAGCACTTGTAGAATAATACAATGCTAATTTGGTATTGGAGTCTAATAAAGAAGTTCTAATTAAGGCATTATGATTGTCAGAAGCACTTGTGCTCAATGCAAATCCAGGAAATGCATTTCTGAAAGTGGTGTCATTTCTATAAGCACCATTTGAATCATACACTTTCAACAATTCGTTTGCAACAGCATTATTAAGTCTTAAACGAATTTGTCTTGAAGCATTTTCAAAACGATCGTTTAAAGAATCTTGGGCTTTTGTAAAATCAAAAAGGAATGAATTACCTATTGAACTACCTTTTCTAATGCCATATGCATTGGGGTAATTACTTGCATAGTACTTACCTACTTCTAATGGAGTAGCCGCATCGATTTTATTTACATAAATCCTAATTGGCTTTGTTGAGTCACCATAGTATCCTCTATAACTTAAAATTAAAACAGCAGAATCAACTACAATACTATCTTTTGTACCTTTAATAAAGAAAGGATAAAAGCTTGGTTTTAATTGAAAAAACAAAGAGGCACTTGTGGTACCAAAAATTGGATCATTGGTTAAATCGCCCAACATATGCTCATCTGTAGGATAAATTCTTAAAGAATCTTCCATAACAACAGTTTCTGTCTCCACATCAAGAACCGTATCTTTTGTTGCTATTGCATCTTGAGATAAAAAGTCTAAGCCAAGTTCCGAAGTGCCAATTCTAGTACAAGAAAAAAGCAAAATTGATGCTATTGAAATAAAACTAACCCTTCTTACTATATGTATAAATGCCATGTATAATTGCTTTACTTGCCTGCAAGTTCGTTGTATAAATCTAAATACTCTGTTAAATCAGAATCCCAACCATTGAAGGGGACTACTTTCTTTCCTTTTACAGCAGCAAATTCTGAGACTAATTTTTTGTCTATTACGTCCGATCCAAAACTGATGGCATCTGCATAAGTAGCACCACCTCTGAACATAGCCGAATTAGACAATTCTTTGAAAGATTCTAATTCTTTCTCCTTGATATTTCCATTGATTAAGGCTTTACTTAAAAAATCCTTTGGAAATTGCTCTTCAAATGTGTTTTGTCCAATAGTGAAAACCACTTTTGCATTAGAGAAAACCGGTTCTTTCTTGAATGCTGTTTTAATATAAGCAGGGATAAGGCCAGTCATCCATCCACTACAATGAATAATATCTGGAGGCCAACCAAACTTTTTAACTGTCTCTAATGCACCACGGCAGAAGAAGATAGTTCTTAAAGCATTGTCATCGAACCAATTTTCATTTTCGTCATGAAAGATTTGCTTACGCTTAAAAAAGTCCTCGTTTTCCAAGAAATAGACTTGTAGTCTTGCATTAGGCAAAGAAGCAACTTTGATCTGTAATGGATAATCATCGCTATCAACTTGAACATTGATGCCTGATAATCTAACCACCTCATGTAAACGGTGTCTTCTTTCATTGATTATACCAAATCTTGGCATAATACAACGCACTTCCAATCCGCTATCATTGCTTTTAATTGCGAGTTTGTTGATCACCTCCGAAAACTCTGTCATCTCTAAGTAAGGCGACATTTCTGTAGCGATGTATAAGATTCGTTTTTTTTCTGACATTCCTTTTAAAGTTTAACTAAGTACCCTCTACGAGTTGGCAAAGGTACGGATTTTAGGGGACTTTATAAAACCCTAAAAAAGGCTCATAAATAAGACTTATGTCACGTTTTTTCTAGACAATTGATTGTAAATTGCGGGCAACTGAAACCTTACATAATGGGAAAGTTGCTTAAAATTGGGTTCTTTTTTCTATTAGGTATCGCCTTGATATGGTGGAGTTTGCATCAAATTCCAGCCGAAGAATGGACTAAATTTACCCTGGCTTTAAAGCAATCTAAGCTTTGGATCGTCTTCCCTGTATTGATTATATTAGGCTTATCTCATTTTTTGCGGGCTTTAAGATGGCGCTTGATCATGGAGCCATTGGGCTATAAACCTAGCATTACAAATACTTATTTAGCAGTTTTAATTGGCTATTTAGCGAACCTTGCCATCCCTCGTTTGGGTGAAGTACTTAAGTGTACCCTCCTGGCAAAATACGAAAAAGTGCCAGCCGAAAAGATTGTAGGCACGATTGTAGCAGAAAGAGCATTTGACGTTCTTAGTTTAGGCTTTGTCTTTTTAATGGCTTTGGGACTTCAATTCAATGTGATTGAGGCGGGATGGAATCAATTAAAAAATCAAACAAATGTTACCGATGTTGCAACAAATGACAGCAATTGGAAGATTTTTGTGCTTGGGGCAATTGTGCTTATTGCATTGATTGTCTTTATTATCTTGAGAAAACGAATTCCAACAATCATTGTCTCCGTCAAAAAAATTATCCAAGGGATATGGGAAGGAGTAATAAGTGCCACTAAATTAAAAAAACACAATTTGTTTTTTCTTTATTCTTTTGGAATTTGGTTTTTGTATCTACTCGCAACCTATGTTGGCCTTCATGCAACTGCTGGCACTGAAAGTAGCTTTGCAACCGCCATTAGTTGCCTTGCTTATGCTAGTATTGGAATGATTCTTACACCAGGTGGCATTGGAGCTTATGCTTACTTTATGGCCAAGGTATTAGAATTAAATGGAGTGGATTATACCCTTGGCTTAGCGAATGGAACATTACAATGGTTCTCTCAATTTTTAATCGTCATTGTCTTGGGGGGAATAAGTTTAATATTGCTGCCAATTCTAAATAAACAAGCAAAATAAGATGCGTTCAGTCAATCAGATAGAAAATAAAATCATGTCCATTGAACAAGCAAAAGCATTTATGCAAGCTTGTAAAATCACTGGAAAAACTGTTGCATTCACTAATGGTTGTTTTGATATATTACACCCAGGACATTTATTTTCATTAGCTCAAACTGCAAAAGAAGCAGACTACTTATTAGTAGGCTTAAATAGTGATGCAAGTGTAAAAAGATTAAAAGGCCCAGAACGACCAATTAATTCTACAGAAAGCAGGGCAAAGATTTTAGCGAACCTTGTTTTAGTAGATGTGGTGGTTGTCTTTGAGGAAGACACACCAATGGAGTTAATCAAAACCCTCCTACCTGATGTTCTTGTGAAAGGGGGCGACTATACTATAGAGACGATTGTTGGCGCTAAAGAAGTAGTTGCAAATGGAGGCAAAGTAATTATCAATCCTATTGTAGAAGGATTTTCTACAACTAATATTATTGAAAAAATAAAAAAATAAAAATGCAATTTTTACAACAGCTACAAATTCAGAAAGAAAATGAAGGCAGCTCAACAGGTGCAGCTTGGATTAAAAGTAAAGGTGAATTAATCTTGTCTTTCTCTCCAGTAGATAACCAATTAATAGGCGCTGTTACTTCCACAGACAAAGAGGCTTACGAACAAGTTATAAAAACGGCAGAAAACGCTTTTTTAACATGGCGTAATTGGCCTGCTCCAAAAAGAGGCGAAGTGGTAAGACAATTAGGCGAAGCATTAAGAAAAGACAAAGCCGCACTAGGACAATTGGTAAGCTATGAGATGGGAAAGAGTTTACAAGAAGGCTTAGGAGAAGTACAAGAAATGATTGATATCTGCGATTTTGCTGTTGGCTTATCAAGACAACTTTATGGATTAACAATGCATAGTGAAAGACCTTCACATAGAATGTATGAACAATGGCATCCAATGGGCATTGTTGGAATAATTTCGGCTTTCAATTTCCCTGTAGCTGTTTGGAGCTGGAACGCAGCTTTGGCATGGGTATGTGGCAATGTGACAGTATGGAAACCAAGTGAAAAAACACCTTTATGTGGAAATGCCATTCAAAAAATTGTTGAGAAAGTATTTGCAGATAACGAAGTACCAGAAGGTGTAAACAACTTAATCCAAGGTGGACGAAATGTAGGTGAATGGATGAGTAAGGATACAAGAATTCCATTGGTATCTGCAACTGGATCTACGCGCATGGGTAAAGAATTGAATAAAGAAGTAGCAGGACGTTTAGGAAAAACAATTTTAGAATTAGGAGGCAACAATGCCATTATTATTACTGAACATGCTGACTTAGATATGTCATTAATTGGTGCTGTGTTTGGAGCTGTAGGGACTGCTGGACAAAGATGTACAAGTACAAGAAGATTAATTATTCATGAAAAAATATACGATCAATTTGTAGAAAAATTAGTTAAAGCTTACCAACAAATTAAAATTGGCGACCCTTTAGATAGCAACAATCATATGGGGCCATTAATTGATAAAGATGCAGTAAATATGTATCTAAATTCTATTGAAACATGTAAAAAAGAAGGTGGAAAATTTGTAGTAGAAGGTGGTGTATTAGAAGGTGCTGGTTATGAAAGCGGCTGCTATGTAAAACCATGTATCGCAGAAGCACTGCCTCAATATCAAATAGTACAACATGAAACTTTTGCACCTATTTTATATTTATTAAAGTATAAAACAATTGAAGAAGCAATTGCGATTCAAAATGGTGTACCTCAAGGTTTATCATCAGCAATCATGACCTTAAATATGAGAGAATCAGAATTATTTTTGTCAGCTAAAGGAAGCGACTGTGGTATTGCCAATGTGAATATCGGCACAAGTGGTGCAGAAATTGGTGGTGCATTTGGAGGAGAAAAAGAAACCGGAGGTGGAAGAGAAAGCGGATCAGATGCATGGAAAGCATATATGCGTAGACAAACAAATACCATCAACTGGAGTACGCAATTGCCATTAGCGCAAGGAATTAAATTTGACTTTTAATTCATAGTATGATTAGATTTTACCTAACCTTTTTATTGTATGCCTGTTCCCAACTCGCTTGGGGACAGGATTCAAAATTTTGGCATTGGAAAGATCTTGAACAAGATGGAGTTCATGGTGTTAGTCTTGATAAAGCGAAAAATTTATTGACAACATTAAAACTGAAACCAACTCCAATCATTATTGCAGTATTAGATGGCGGCATTGATACAAGTCATCCTCAAATAAAACCAATACTTTGGCATAATCTCAAGGAGATTCCAGGCAATAAAATCGATGATGATAAGAATGGCTATATCGATGATCTTCATGGGTGGAATTTTTTAGGTAATTCTAATGGTGAAAATATCAATAAAGCTGCCGCAGAAAAAACCAGGGTTTACCATCGGTATAAAAACGAATTCAAACAAAATAATTTAGATAGCTCCAAATGGGACTTGAAAAAGAAAAACGAATTTAAAATTTGGCAGCAAGCAGCAGCAGAGATTGTTTTTTCAGAAGAGGAGATCGACAATTTAGCCTTTATCAAAATGGCAAAAAATGCAATTGTCAAAATGGGCAATATTTTGATCAGAGAAATAGAAGACTCAAATTTTACAACTGAGCAACTTGAATCTTACCTACCGATTGGAAAAATAGCATCAGAAACTAAAATCGCCTATTTAAGAACCATGTTATCTCTTGGCATAGACAAATCAAGTGGTTTTCTAAATACGATAGAGGACTTAGATGAATATATTTCTGGAAAAGAACAAGCTGCGATATCAATGGATACACCACCAAAAGACTTAAGGAAATTAATTATCAAAGATGATTATTTCAACTTCAAAGACCAGTATTACGGCAATAATAACATCATGGGGCCAAATTCAAAACATGGTACACATGTGGCGGGTTTAGCAGCTGGAATTACGGATTCATCCTATACAAACTCCAATATCAATCGAGCAATTAAGATCATGGGTGTTCGCGTTGTACCTGATGGAGATGAGTATGATAAAGACATTGCTTTAGGTATACGATATGCTGTTAATAATGGTGCAAAGGTTATTAATATGAGTTTTGGGAAATCATTTTCACCAGAACAAGCATGGGTGGATAGTGCTATTCGTTATGCCGCAACAAAGGATGTACTTTTAATTCATTCTGCAGGAAATGAATCTTATGATTTAAATACTAAATCAGTTTATCCTAATCCCTACTCTCCTAGCTTTAAAAATAATGCAGAGAATATGCTTACAATCGGAGCAAGTAGTGACCCGATTGTTAACACATCAATTTTAACTGACTTTAGCAATTATGGCAATCAAGTAGTTGATTTTTTAAGTCCTGGTGAAAAAATATACTCCACCTTGCCTGATCAAAATTTTGGATTTCAAAACGGAACAAGTATGTCTGCCCCAATTGTAAGCCATATAGCTGGTTTAATTCGTGCCTATTTCCCAAAATTGACTGCAAAAGAAGTAAAAGAGATTTTATTGCAAAGTTGTGTAACACCAAAAATAACAAACACCCCCACTCCTGTTTTTGAAAAAGAAGTACCAAAAGCTATTTCAGAAATTTGTGCAACTGGAGGAATTATCAACGCGGCTATTAGTCTTCAAAACGCTTCAAACTATATTTCGAAAAGAAAAAAATAATAAACAAAAAAAACAATGTCAAGACCAAGCACAACAGAGTACGCGCCATTTTTTCAAACCTATATAAACTATACCAGTGGTAAAGATTACGAAATTTTACTTAAACAATATCATGATAGATTAGTGGATTCTTGGAATGCAATCCCATCGGAGAAAGTGAAATATGCATACGCGCCAGAAAAATGGACAATCCAACAAATGTTTCAACATGTCATTGACACAGAAAGAATTTTGGCATATCGAGCATTAGCCATATCAAGACAAGATAAAACATCCTTACCTGGGTTTGATGAGAACAGTTATGCTGCAAATGCAGATGCGAGCCACCGAAACTGGAAGGATATGTTGATTGAATGGAGAACAGTAAGACAAGCAACTAACCTATTGTTTGCTTCATTTACGCCAGATCAATTAAAAACAAAAGGGAATTGTAATGGACATGATGTAACAGTGAATGCACTTGGTTTCATCATTTTTGGTCATGCCCTGCATCATTTACATATATTAAAAGAGCGTTACGATATATAATAATTGAAGATGAAACTCATTAATGGATTTTCATTTGAAGCATTCTAAAATCTCGTATAAAAAAATAACCCCTAACATAAATTAGGGGTTATTTTTTGCCTTAAGGCAATATCATTTTTTGAAGGGAGAAAATAATCAGCCCTGTCAAATATTATTTACTTGCATATATATGCACCGCTAATTGAACTTGAGAATCAATTGCTCCTGCGCCATAGTTAATTCCAAATAAAGTTCGATCTAAAGGGAAAAATGCTTCTGCAAAGAAACCTTTTTCATCTGCACTTCTAATAATTGCATCAAAGCTGATTGTTTTTGTGATGCCTTTTATAGTTACAGCACCCGTTAAAGTTGCTTTTTCAGTAGTTGTGTACTTAACAGAAGTAATGTTGAAAGTAGCTTCACCAAACTTAGCTACATCAAAAAAATCGGCAGTAGATAAATGACCAGCAAGTTTATCACCAGCACCATCTGTAACTTTCATACCAGCAACATCAACAACAAAATTTCCACCAACTAATTTACCACCGTCAATTTTCACTGCACCAGACTTTACTGGGAAGTAACCAGTATGATAATCGTTCTTTTTAGAACCTGTAAAATCTACCTTGCTTTTTTGAGCAGTTACTGTGAAAGTTTCAACTTGTTTTGTTGATGATGGATTGTTAAAAGAAAACAATACCAAAGTCGTTAAAGCGAATACAGAAGAGAAAATGTACTTTTTCATATTTTGTTTGTTTATTATAAATGATTGTTTAAGACATATACTAAAACAAAAAGCCTCGATAATTGTTCGAATAATGTTCAATCAAGCTCAAAATTACTAATCAATGTTTAAACAACAAAATTTATTTTTTAGGTTATTTTCACCTCATAATCTGCACTTTATCTACTATCTTCGCCAAAATTTACTCACTATGAACCTGCATGAATATCAAGCAAAAGATTTGCTAAAAAAGTACAACGTTCCTGTTCAAGAAGGTGTCGCTGTAGATAACGTTAAAGACGCAGTAGCTGCATATCAAAAAATCGCAACTGATACGAATAATAAATTCGCAGTAGTTAAAGCTCAAATTCACGCTGGTGGTCGTGGTAAGGGTAAAATTAATGGATCAGAACAAAGAGGTGTAGCTGTTGGAAAATCAGCTGAAGACATCGAAAACTTTGCTAAAAATATTCTTGGTGGCACTTTAGTGACTATCCAAACCGGTCCAGCTGGTAAATTAGTGAGTAAAATCTTAGTTGCTCAAGACGTTTATTACGAAGGTCCTCAACCAACAAAAGAATTGTACTTATCTATTTTATTAGACCGTGCAAAAGGTATGAATGTGGTGATGTACAGCACAGAAGGTGGAATGGATATCGAAGAAGTAGCACATAACACACCAGAAAAAATCTACAAAGAGTGGGTACACCCTGGTGGTGGCTTACAAGGTTTCCAAGCAAGAAAAATCGCTTTCAACTTAGGTTTAAGCGGTGATGCATTTAAAAACTGTGTGAAGTTTGTAACTAATTTATACAATGCATACGTAGGTTTAGATTGCGGCATGTTAGAAATTAACCCATTATTCAAGACTGCAGATGACAAAATCATCGCGGTTGATTGTAAAATGAATATTGATGATAGCGCCTTAATGCGTCATCCAGATTTATTGGCAATGAGAGATGTGACTGAAGAAGATCCAACTGAAGTTGAAGCTGGCGAATTCAATTTGAATTTCGTTAAATTAGATGGCAATGTTGGTTGTATGGTAAACGGTGCTGGTTTAGCGATGGCTACTATGGATATGATTAAGTTAAGTGGTGGTGAGCCAGCTAACTTCTTAGACGTAGGAGGTTCTGCAAATGCACAAACAGTGGAAGCAGGATTCAGAATCATCATGAAAGATCCTAATGTAAAAGCTATTTTGATCAATATATTCGGCGGTATCGTTCGTTGCGATCGTGTTGCTGCTGGTGTGATTGAAGCATTCAATAAATTAGGCAATATCGACATTCCTATCATTGTACGTTTACAAGGTACAAATGCGGTAGAAGCTAAGAAATTAATAGATGAGAGTGGTTTGAAAGTTCAATCTGCTATCTTATTGAGCGAAGCTGCTGACTTAGTGAAGCAAGCTGTTGCTTAGTTTTACAACCGCTATTTTCAAATAAATTAATAGCTTTTATTAAACGCTCTAATGATTTTAAAACCCAACGTAAACGTTGGGTTTTTTGTTTCCCATAATCGGCAATTTAACCACGAAGATTTTCAAATTTATCTTATTGAAATTCAATAATTCTAACTTCTGATAAACCACTAAAAGAATACACATTGCCAGTTGAAACTTCGATGCATTCAATTCTAATCCTTCTCTTTTTTCCTCGTTTGAAAATACGACCTTTTAATGACTCAAATAAGGTTCCTTCTGGCAGATTGGCAACAAAAGCGAACCCCGCTTTTTTGATTGGATCATATTTTCGTAACACTAATAAAAGTGCCGTTTCACCATTGGCAGTTGCTGCAGGATTTAATAAAGTCTTCTTTAAAGCTTTTGTTATATCGTCTGGGAAAACACCTAATTGTATAAATTGAACCAGTAATTGCCCGTAAATTGCTTTCCATTCTTTCCCATGAGCTTC
This sequence comes from uncultured Sediminibacterium sp., assembly GCA_964560215.1. Classification (GTDB taxonomy): domain Bacteria; phylum Bacteroidota; class Bacteroidia; order Chitinophagales; family Chitinophagaceae; genus Sediminibacterium. The sequence continues at coordinate 10,335 of CAZLKW010000010.1, forward strand.
TACCCTATTTTTATATTGCTCATAACAAAGAAGGTGTCCCAATTCATGTAAAAGGGTAATTAAAAATTCATACTTATTTAAATTGCCATTCACTGAAATCTTATGATTCGCACCCAAGAAAGGATGTCGATAATCACCTAAAACAGATTTCCTAGCTCGAGTGACTGTAAGGTGTACTTTATATTGATGAATCAAGGCTACCACCGATTCAAATGCACCATCAGGCAAATAAGCAATAAGGGCTTGAAGTGGATGTTCAACTTTTGCCAATGTGTTATGTTTAATCTTCTTTTTTTCTTTTCGTCCAACCAATTTCAATCCAAGTATATATTAAATATAAACCCATTGTAATAAAAAGATTGTTTGTGCCAATGGGTACTTTTTTTTGAGTTGCATACCATAGAGCAGAACCACCAAAAACAATAAACTTAAGCATAGTGCCCATCATTACCGAACGAACCATGGCATTTGGATTCTTTAAATCAACCTCACTAATTCTTTTAAAATTAAATAATGCCATGATGAATAACATGCAATTAACAACAATAATAAACATGCTATTAATTGGCAAATTCAAGCCCATATTTTGTTGTAATAAAACCAATGCTAATACTGCAAAGAACAAAGCCAATACAGGACGAAATTCTTTTTGAAAATAGAGAATCATTTATTTTTAGATTTAATTTGAGTATCACGAACAATCTTGAATAATGAAAATACAATAAATAAAGAAGGTAAAATCCACAAAAAAACAGGCTCAATGTAATTCATTTTCTCGTCGATAAATTTGCCGAGAAATATCAATAGCGTTAAAGTAATAGCCCATTGACTAGCAAGTCCTGCAAATTTCACCCATTGAATATTAGAACTTATTTTATCTTTCAAAATGTTAGAATTAATCAAGTGATGGCAAGCTCTCTGGAAGCGCTAATGGGATCGTATCCAACTGTTGAGGATTACCTTCCGATAATACCTTTTTGATGCCTTCTATATATTGTTCTTTGAAGTGCACTGCCTGTTCTAAAGAATCTGTTCGAATCTTAAGTAATTCTAAAGCAGACCTACTTTCCTTCGTTCCATATCCTGGAATATAATATTTCAAAGGAGTAAACGCAATTAAAGCAATGGTCAAACCAACTAAAAACATAAAGGCAATACTTATACCAATATAGACTGATTTTCTTGATAATTTAAAAGCAATGACTTCGTCATAAGTGTCATCATTGGTAACAACCAATCGATAGGAATTACTTCTTCGTTTAAAAGTATTGTTAATATCTAAGTTTGCCATAATCTTGAATCTGTATAAAGGTACAACCTTTGCTTTATTTAAAGAGAATATGACGTATTTTTAAGGCGTTTTTAACCCTATGTCACAAGTATTGTACTTTCCTCAATTAAAGCACCTAATTTGCCTTTTGTCAATAGGTACCATCTCCCTATGGAGCAGTCCGATTTATGCCCAAGATACATCAAGATCCATATTAGATATCAATAACTCGAAAATTATAAAGAAAGCCAATCAATTTTTAGATAGCAATCAAAAAAAAATCAACAACTTTCTTAATAAAAAAATTCAATCAGCTAAAGATGGTCTGAATAAAAAAACAAATGATTTAATTGAAAAAACAGGTATTAATGAAATTGACAAAGTACTTCCCTATGAAAGATTATTGAATAAAAAATATACCCTAGGACGTCGTGCATATCAAAATACAGTTTCTCAGTTTAACTATTTATTTAATGCCGATGAATCATTAAAAGAAATCATTCAAAAGGCAAGAGATATACATGAAGATGACTTCACAGATATACTCCCATTTTATGACTATGATTTAAGCAATACATCAAAAGAATCTATTGATTCTATTATTTACAGATGTAATGCAAATATTGTTTTACATGATCTAAGAAGTAATTATGTTGACGACGCCTATTTAACTTTAGCAAAAGCTTATATATTTCATAAAAATTTTGACACTGCTGCAAGTATTCTACAATTCATAAACTACTCTTTTTATGATACAGAAGCTGGAGCAGATCTGCCCATAGGAAGTAATTTAAATAAGACTGGAAAATTCAGTATCGCATCTTTAGAAAATGAACGTGTTTGGGAGAACAAGAATATACGAAATGAAAGCATGATTTGGCAAGCAAGAAACTATTTTGAAGCTGGAGAATTTAATGAAGGATTTAGTTTATTGCAATTACTCAAAACAGATGCAGGATTCCCCAAAAGACTTCAACCCTTTTTGTATGAACAATTAGCTTTTGGATACTATCAGTCAGGAATTTATGATAGCGCAGCAAACTATTTAATCAAAGGTCTAGATAATTCGCCAGATATGGCAACAAAATCAAGATGGACCTATTTAATAGCTCAGTTGTTTGAAAGGGAACAACAAATTGACAAAGCTTACCTATGGTATAAAAAAGCATCGTCCACCTCCTCGAATCCAATTATTGCTATCTATGCAAATATTTATATGGCAAGCATAGAAGCAAACCGAGGAGAAAAATCCTGGGAAACATTAGCCTACTCCTTAGAGCGCATGCTTAAAAAGGACAAGTATTTGCCTTTTGCGGATATTGTTTATTTCGAAATGGCACAACTCGCTTTAAGAAATCAAGCAAGCCTCAAAGCGAATAAATGGCTAATAGCCTCTATTCAGAAAAATGATCGAAATAACAAACTAAAACAAAAAGCTTTAATTCAGTTAGGCGACATAAATTATCGAGAGAATGATTTTGCTGTGGCTAAAATTGCCTATGATCAAATTAATAACTTATTAAAAAGTTATCCCAATTACGAACAAATTACATTGAGAAAAAAATGGATTGATCAAATTTCCAGCTATGATGCAGAGATTACGAAGGAAGATAGTTTACAAATGATCTATTTCGCGCCAAAAAAAGCCCAAGATCAGATTGCATTGAACTGGCAAAAAAGAACTGAAGAAATTGAGGAAAAAAATAAAAATTTATTTTCCAACCCAAATAAGAAGACAACAGAAAGCGAAAAAATTATAGCTGTCGATAAAAATAATAACGGATTTAGTTTTAATAACGCCTTTGGGAACAATACATCGTCAAAACAAAATATAAAATCTGACTTCTACTTTGATAATCCCCAAACGGTTAGCATGGGTTCGGCTAATTTTATCAATAAATGGGGAAATAGACCCAATGTAGATAATTGGCGTAGAAAGACAAATATTCAATTAATTAAAAGCACTGCAATAAATACAAGTATCGCTAATGATAATCAAACAATCATTGCAACGCAAATAGATAGTATACAAAAGGAAAATACAGCAAATAAGAAAACAGAAAATCTCCTAAAGATTCAATTAATTCAATCAGAAACAGCTTTAAAAGAATCAATTGGAATTTGGAACAAGCAAACATTAGCACTTGCAAAAACATTTTTATACGAGCTCAATGATTTTGAAAAAGCCTTTCCAAGGTATCAAAAAATTATTCAAAAAAACTTTGATTCATCAGCAACCGAAAGCGCAATGCTTGACCTAGCTAGTCACTATATACACATTGGCCAGTCTGAAAAATCAGATAGTATCATCAACATAATTAAAAGTCAATTCCCAGAGGGCAGTTATGTAAATAAAAAGAAAGCAAAAGAAAATATTGAGAGAATAGATAAAAATACCACAGAAGCCTATAAAGAAAATTATTTCTTAGCTCAAATTGGTGATTGGGATCAGTTTAATTCAAAAAGAGAGGACTCCCAAAAACAATTCAAAGGCTCAAAATGGCAAACTCCTTACAATTTTTTACAAGTAAAAATGTATGCTCAAAATGGGCTCGATAGTAATGCAATAGTATTGCTCAATGAAATTGTTGCTCAAAACAAAAGTGAAATAATTAAGTCAAGAGCCAGGGCTATCATAAAAGAAATAAATCATAGAAAAGAAACTGAAGCATATCTTAAAGAACTAAAAATTATAAAACCGCAAAAAAATATCATTTCTGAAGAAAATTCAAGCCCTAACATCGACACCAATTTACTAGTCAAGAATACGCCATTAGAAAATAAGGAAAGTATAAAAGAACAAGATTTGAATAAGGCTAAAAATTCTGGCTTACTACAAGGCATTGAACCACAAATTGAGTTTACAGACGATAGCCTTGAGCAACATTATATTGCACTACAAACCTTTAATGTATCTCCAGTATTTGTAAAAGAAATACAAAATGCATTGAGAGATGTGCATGCCGAAGAGTTTAGGAAACAAAATTTAGCAGTTACATATGTGCAATTTAGTGAACAATCCTATATAGTATGGATTGGGCCATTTGCGAATTCAAATGAGGGGTTACAATATTTACAGAAAGTAAAACCAAGGCTAAATACTGAAATTATTTCATTTATTGCTAAAAAGCAATATGACTTAACTTTGATTGGAAAGTCTAATATCGTTCAAATCAATAATCAAGTTCATCTTGATCAATATAAACGAGACAAATCAAAATATTATTTTAAACCATAAAGGTGCATAACGTGAATTTAGAAAAAAACAATATACCTAAGGAAACAAAAAAAGGTCCGAGAAATTGGGTTAGACTATTTTGGAAATACTACCTCCTATCTGCAGGTGTCTTCCTATTGTTTATCCTTATGCTCAACTTTGGCTGGATTGGTGACATGCCCGACTTAGATGATATTGAAAATCCTACAGCTTCTTTAGCGAGTCAAGTATATGCGCAAGATGGCACGCCAATGGGTAAGTTTTATTTAGAAGATAGAATTAGTGTAAAGTATCGAGATATTAGTCCTTACCTTTTACAAGCATTAGTAGCAACAGAAGATAAAAGGTTTTATGACCACTATGGTATTGATGGTGAAGGCCTATTGAGAGCTGTTGTATTTTTAGGTAGTCAAGGTGGTGCATCTACCATCACCATGCAGACTGCAAAGAATTTATTTACAGACAACTGGGGGACGAAAAATAAACTCTTAAGAATAATTCAAAAAATTAAGGAGAGTATCATTGCGATCAAACTTGAACGTAATTTTACTAAGCAAGAGATTATCACTTTGTATCTGAATACAGTTCCCTTTAGCGAGAATCTATTTGGAGTAAGTAATGCTTCAAGGTCCTTTTTTCAAAAAGAACCAGATCGTTTGACCATCGAAGAAGCTGCATTACTAATAGGAATGATTAATGCCCCAACAAAATACAACCCGAACAGGAATCCAAAATTAGCATTGGAAAGAAGGAACCTGGTTCTTAATAGAATGGCAGGTCAAAAATACATTACAGAAGATCAAGCTACGCAATTAAAAGCACTGCCTTTAGTGACCAATTTCAAGAAACTAGACGAAAACAATGGCCTAGGGCCCTATTTCAGAAGTTATTTAGGTGAATACATGAAGAAATGGTGTAAGGAACATAAAAAGAACAATGGGGATGCATACAACTTATATAGGGATGGTTTAAAAATTTATACCACCATCAATCCTCGTATGCAATTGTATGCTGAGGAAGCTGTGGCAAGACATATGGCTTATTTACAAAAAGAGTTTAATAAACAAGCAAATATTAAAACTGGATCTGTTTGGAAAGATTTTAACAATCAATTGGAGCTAGCAATCAAGCAAACTGATCGTTGGAGAAATATGAAACGTGAAGACGTAGATGAATCTGATATTAGAAAATCATTTGACGAGACACTACCAATGCGCGTTTTTGCTTGGAATAAAAACAGGTTTATTGACACAATCATGTCACCGCTCGATTCTTTAAAATACCATAAACAAATGTTGCAAACCGGTTTCTTAGCGGTGGATCCATTTACTGGCGAAGTGAAAGCCTGGGTAGGCGGTGTTGATTTTAAAACATTCAAGTACGATCACGTTAATATCAATACTAGAAGACAAGTTGGTTCTACTATGAAACCCCTACTTTACTCTTTAGCAATTGAGAAATCTGGCTTTACACCATTTAGTATCGTTCAAGACTTTCAACAAAATTTTGAGGGTTATGGTATGGTTCCTAACACACCTAAATCTTGTACTGGACAATCTATGCCAATGGCTCAAGCTTTAGCCGAATCAAGAAACTGTGCTACAGCTTATATCATGAAGCAAATAAATGGGGACGGAAATGAAGCTGCAAAGGAATTAGTAGCTTATTTAAAAAAGACCAATATACAAGCAGATATACCTGCCTATCCTTCTATCGCTTTGGGTGCTTGTGAAGTTTCTCTATTTGAAATGGTACAAGCTTATACCATGTTCCCTGGTGGCGGATACAATGCACAACCTTTCTTTATCAATCGTATCGAAGACAAAAATGGGAATGTATTAGAAAGCTTCTCACCACAAAGAAGAAAAGTTATTAGCGAATTAACTGCCTATTCAATGGTAAGTATGATGGAAGGGGTTATGACTAAAGGAACAGGAAGAAGCATGTATTCATATGACATTGGTGCACAATCAATAGCAGGTAAAACAGGGACAACCAATGACAATAGTGACTTATGGTTTATGGGTTACACCCCCCAAATTTTGGCTGGTGCATGGGTAGGTGCAGATGATCGTTATATAAGGTTTACCGACAACTATTTTGGACAAGGTGCACATGGCTCATTGCCAATTTGGGCCTACTTTATGAATAAAGTAGCAAATGATCCAGCATGCAATTTAGATAGAAACGCAAGCTTCTTAAAACCTGATAATTTCAGTACCGATTTTAATGTCAATTTTGTTGGAAAGGATTCAAGTATCGACTTAAGTATTCCAGATCAGGGAACAGAAGACATTGAAGCAGAATCTTATTATAGTTTAATTTCAAATAACGAGCCTGCTGAAGCTTCGCCTATCGCTGTCATGCCTCCAGCAAATAAAACATCGGCTCCAAAAAAACCAAATTTAGAGCCTAAACAAGCCACAACACCTGCTAACAAACCCAAAGCTGTGATGCCAAAGAAAAAGCAATAATTGGTTTTAATAAACTTTGGCTAGTTGATTAATTGATTACAATATAAAATAGTAGGTTGAGATAATCAGCCTACTATTTTTGTTTTAATGCATATTGAATTGAAAAATGATGGGATGTATTTCTTTGAAAAAAACCGGTACCATATTGGAATTGCAATCTTTTGTAAGGAAATCCAAAACCAGCACTTAAACCATTTAAACCATTAGGTTGATTGGGAACATTTAACTCAAATCTTCTAGAAAAATGATACCCTAAATCTAATTCAAAATTTTGACCAACATAAAATTGGGTACCTACTATCAAATGATTAAATAGATTTTGTAAAGAGCCCGGCTGACTGTACCCTTCTTGATTATAAAAATCCAAATCATAATAGTTATCGGACCAAACAGAAAGTCTTTCTGCAGTTATTGAAAATTGCAGTGGTGCATTTTCTAATCTTTTGGACCATCCTAAAACTAAATTCAAAGGTAATTCTTCTTTAACTTGAAAATACTTTATTTGCGTGCCAACATGCTGCAATAAAATACTCCACTGAGATAAACCACTTGGAGCCAAATACCTTATACCCACATCCATTGCTAATCCACTAGACCTGTAAGCCCCGAAATTGGATTGTATAAATTTAACCTGTGTCCCAAAGTGAAAATGTTCTTGATAGGTTTTTGCAATCCCCAATTGCAACGCATACTCACTTGGATTAGTCATGCCAAAGGAGTTACCTAATATATCTGTTTGTTCTATTGCACCATAATCCATAAAATGTACACCCCATCCTAATATCCAATTTGATTTCAATTTATTTGCACCATTTAAATCATATTGCTGAATGTCTGCAAAATAAGGCTTCACGCTCACTTGCATGGCACCATCCATATTTGTAGAAAGTAATGCAGGTTGGGTCATAGCGAGTCCAAGATCGACTCCAATAGAACTAATATTTAACCCTCCTAGACTTGTCGCTTTTGCAGAAGCTGGCAATTTTAAAAATTGATATGCTGCGTTACCAACTGTTGTCTGTGCATACAATTGATTACAGCTAATTTTTCCAACAAAAAAGCAGGCGCTAGTAAAATAGCATGCAATAAAAAACCCTAGCTTAATGATGAGTCTTTTCGAACACATGCAACAAAGCTAGGGTTTGGAATTTAAAAATCAATTAAACAAGCGCTAAATCTAGGACTTGCTGCATATTTTTTACATAATAGAACTTGACACCTTTGATGAATGCCTGGTCTATTTCATTCACATCTTTTTCATTCTGCCAACAAAGAATAATTTCCTTCATACCTGCTCTCTTTGCAGCCAAGATTTTTTCTTTAATGCCCCCAACTGGCAACACCTGTCCTCTTAATGTAATCTCCCCTGTCATTGCTAAGAATGGTTTCACTTTTCTTCCTGTATAAGCAGAGCTTAATGCAGTCAAGATCGTAATACCCGCACTTGGACCATCCTTAGGAACTGCGCCTTCCGGCACATGCATATGAACCGACTTTGTTTTAAACAATTCAGGATCAACACCGATTTTTTTTGCGTTGGCTTGTAAGTATGTCATTGCAGTACTTGCACTCTCTTTCATTACATTCCCTAAATTACCTGTCAACTTTAATTCCCCTTTTCCTTCTGAAAGTAAGGTTTCAATAAATAAAATATCTCCACCAACATAAGTCCATGCTAAACCAACAGCCACGCCCGGCATGTTTACTGTTTTATAAATCTCGTTACTATACCTTGGCTGACCTAAGATTTTAATTAGGTCTAATTTACTTACTGTAGGTTTAATTTTTTGTTTATACGCAATCTGCTTTGCTTGATAACGCATAATCGATGCCAATTGACGATCTAGCTCACGCACTCCACTCTCTCTTGTAAAGTCTTCAATTACTTTTTCCAAAACATTGTCTTGTATTTTGAAATTGTATTTCTCTAAGCCATGAAGGGATTTTTGCTTTGGTAATAAATGTCGTTTTGCAATCTCCACTTTTTCTTCCACAGCATAACCGCTTAAGTCTATGATTTCTAAACGATCTCTTAGAGCAGGTTGAATTTGACTAATGTCATTTGCCGTTGCAATGAAAAGTGTTTTACTTAAATCATATTCCGACTCCAAATAATTATCATAGAAACTATGGTTTTGCTCAGGATCTAATACTTCTAATAATGCAGAAGAAGGATCACCTCTTTGGTCTTTTCCAATTTTATCAATCTCGTCTAAGATCATCACAGGATTCGAGGTCTTTACCTTTCGGATACTTTGAATGATCCTACCTGGCATAGCACCAATATAGGTTTTGCGGTGACCTCTAATTTCACTTTCATCATGCAATCCGCCTAAACTGACACGTGTATATTTTCTACCTATTGCATGTGCAATAGATCTGCCCAAAGAAGTCTTACCAATTCCTGGAGGGCCTAAGAAACAAAGAATAGGACTCTTCATGTCTCCTTTTAATTTCAACACCGCTAAGTATTCTAAAATTCTGTTCTTTATTTTACCCATGCCATAATGATCTTCATCTAACACTTTTTTAGCGTTTTTTAAATCATAATTGTCATCTGTATATTCATCCCAAGGAAGGTCTAATAATAAATCAAGGTGGTTATAAACTACTGAATAATCAGGCGTACTAGGATGCATACGCTCTAATTTTTCTAACCCATTTTGAAATAATTTTTTTGCAGCTTCAGGCCATTTTTTGTGCTCTGCCTTCTTTTTCATTTCAGCCACTTCACGTTCATTAGGATCACCTCCTAATTCATCCTTGATACTCTTAAGTTGTTGCTGTAAGAAATAATCTCTTTGTTGCTTATCTATTTCTGTTCTTGTCTTATTAGCTACTTTATTTTTAAGCTCAACAAATTGTAATTCTTTTTGCAAGTAGGCTACTAAATGTTCCGCCTTTTCGACTACTCCATTAATTTCTAACAAACCTTGTTTTTCCTGCAAATCAATATTCAGGTTACTACCAACAAAATTGATCAAGAACATAGGACTTTCTATATTCTTTAAAATCATTGTTGCCTCAGAAGGGAAATTTGGAGACAAGTTTATAATCTGTGCTGCCAAGTCTTTGATGGTAGACAATAAAGCTTCAAAATGCTTATCTTCTTTATTGACAGGGGTATCCTCCATTAAATTTACTTTCCCTTTGAAAAATGGATCTTCTTCAACTATTTCTACTAATTCAAATCGCTTCTTACCTTGTATAATAATTGTCGTGCCACCGTCTTGCATCTTGATCATTTTAATGATCTTAGCAACGGTTCCAATTGTACATAAATCTGCTGGAGTCGGGTCTTCAATATTTCCGTCTTTCTGTGCCAACACACCCACCAATTTGTCCTTAGCATAAGCCGCTTTAACTGCTTGAATGCTTTTATCCCTACCTACAGTAATTGGAATGACAACACCAGGAAATAATACTGTATTTCTTAAGGGAAGTATCGGTATCATTTCTTCTATCACAATCGCTGGTTCATTTTCCATATCCTGCTCATTAAAAGTGAATAAAGGAATGAACTCGTTTTCTTCTTCTGTTTTAAATAAAAATTGCTTATCCAATGTCTTGATTTTATATTACTAGTCAAAATGACATAAGGCCCTCCAATTAAGAAGGTCAAATAGGTCTTCCTATATATAGGCAATATTAATGCCAAAAATTAGATTATACCTTCTAATCAGGCACCATTTGGTCAAGTTTGCACAAAAAAAAATCCTTTCCGAGATTTCGGAAAGGACCTTCTTGCAAGAAGTTATTAAAAAACTTCTAGAACTACTTAGTAGCAGCAGAATCAGTAGCAGTTGAATCAGTTGCAACAGCAGCAGAATCAACAGCAACAGCAGCTGTATCAACAGTTGCAGTTGTAGAATCAGTTGTAGCTTCAGTAGAAGCACCACCACATGCAGTTAAAGCAGCGATAGCGAAGATTGCGAATACTTTTTTCATTTTAAATGTTTTAAGTTTGGTATAAAAAATACGTGGGCGAAGATAGGATTTAACGATAAATTCACCAAATATTAACTAATTATTTTCTATGTTTTTGAGAAATTAGCTCAAAATCATAGTTTTTAGCCTCATAACTACTTCTTTCTAAAGTAGATACGCACCGGAACCCCTGTGAAATTAAAATTAGCCCTAACCTGGTTTTCGAGGTAATTTCTATAAGGCGTCTTAACATCATCTGGGAAATTGGTAAAAAATGCGAAACTTGGAACACGAGTTGGAAGTTGTTGCACGAACTTAATCTTGATCACATGACCTCTAACAACTGGTGCTTGGTATTTCTCAATTGCCTTTAACATGATATCATTCAACTTAGAAGTAGGAATTTTTCGATGCTTGTTTTCATACACATCCAAGGCCATTTCAATGGCTTTGAAAATTCTTGTCTTTTCAAGGGCAGATATAAATAAGATAGGCACATCGGTAAAAGGTGCCAGTTTGTCTTTTAACCTTTTTTCATAGTCTCTAGCTGTATTGGTTTCTTTAGGAACCAAATCCCATTTATTGACCAAGAATACAATCCCCTTACCCTTTTTAGCGGCAAGACTGAAAATACTTAAATCCTGGGCTGTAATCCCTTTAACTGCGTCAATTACCATTAAGCACACATCTGCTTCATCCATTGCCTTGATGGCACGAATCACAGAGTAAAATTCTAAATCGTCCTTTTCTTTATTCTTTCTTCTAATTCCAGCAGTATCAATCAAAATGAACTCCTTTTGGAACATATTATAATGCGTATGAATTGTATCTCTGGTTGTTCCAGCGATATCACTCACAATTGTTCTGTCCTGACCAATAAAGGCGTTTAATAAAGATGATTTACCAACGTTTGGTTGACCGATAATGGCAATTTTTGGCACATTGTCTGCTTCAGCCAATTCCTCGTCTGTAGGTCGTTCTTCTGTAATGAAGCTAGTCACGGCATCTAATAACTCCCCTGTTCCACTTCCCGAGATAGAGCTCACAAAATAGTTATGTTCAAAGCCCATACTATAAAATTCGGTTGCATCTAATGCCCTAGTTGAATTATCCACTTTATTAGCCACCACCAAAACCGGCTTAGTTGTTCTTCTTAACATATCTGCCATCGCAGCATCTAGATCCGTCATTCCCACCGCAGCGTCTACCATAAAGATGATGCAATTGGCTTCGTCAATGGCAATTCTAACTTGCTTTCTAATTTCAGTTTCGAACATATCACTTGAGTCCGGCACAAAACCACCGGTATCAATTACGTTGAAATTTTTACCATTCCATTCTGTTACTCCGTATTGGCGATCTCTTGTTACTCCACTTACGTCATCCACAATGGCCTTACGCTCTTCTAATAAGCGATTAAACAGCGTGCTTTTGCCCACATTGGGTCTTCCTACTATAGCGACTGTAAAACTCATAAAACTTAAATTTAATATTCAAATAAACTATCTTAAAATACTATAAATCAATGATTTAAAATTATTCATTTAAAGTACTACTGATATCCAAATTCTTTTAATTTCAACTCATTATCTCTCCACTTAGGCTTCACTTTGACAAAGAGTTCTAGGTATACTTTAGACCCTATAAAGGCTTCGATATCCTTTCGAGCTAAAGTTCCAATCTCCTTAATCAACTTACCCTTTTCCCCAATAATGATTGCCTTTTGCGTCTCCCTATTCACCACTATATCTGCCTGAATCTTTACCAAGAGCGGTTGCTCTTTAAAAGAATTCACCAAGACAGCAGTATGGTATGGAATCTCCTCTCCAAATAACTGGTAGATCTTTTCACGGATCAACTCACTCACAAAGAACTTAGTAGGTAAATCACTCAAATCTTCTTGACTATAGAAAGGTTGACCTTCGGGAATAAGCTCTAATATAACTTTCAGTAACCTTTCTATATCACTGATATTCAATGCACTAATAGAAATAATTTTAGAGCAGTAAGGCTTTGCGGTAAAGAAAGCATTCGCCTCTTTTACCTGTGTCCCTTTTGCCAAATCAGACTTATTCATCACAACAATACATGGCACTTTAAGCTTTAAAGCACTAAATATTTCGTCTACTTCCTCTAGATTATCTCTTACATCTACCATCAATAAAGCCACATCTGCATCTTCCAGGGCCGATTTAACGGCACCCATCATGCGCTCATGTAACTTATACTTAGGATCAATTATACCCGGCGTATCTGAAAAAATGACCTGGTACTCGTCTTCCTTGTTCAAAAAGGCCTTTATTCTATGTCTTGTAGTTTGAACCTTAGAGGACACAATAGCCATCTTCTCGCCCATAATAGCGTTCAGTAAAGTGCTTTTCCCTGCATTAGGTTTACCAAATATGTTTACAAAACCGACTTTCATTCCTTTAATTTAATAAGACAAAGTTACGACAAAAAAAATCCGCTCTCGATAAATCGGGAGCGGGATTAGATGTTGCGAGGGAAGGGATCGAACCTCCGACCTTCGGGTTATGAGCCCGACGAGCTACCGCTGCTCTACCTCGCGATGTTTGGACGGCAAAGATAGGTCAATATAAGTTCCTAAACAAGTTTATTGATAAGATTATATAAGTACCATAAAAGCCCGCTGGGAAGCAGGCTTTTATAAACTCATTTTTGGTCTTAATTCTTATGTCTTACGCTAGAAGCGCCTGAGCTTTGTAGCTCTTTCTTTGATGGCGTTCCCTTATAATCAATACTGCTTGCACCTGAAGCTTTCACTTTTAACATTTCTGAGACATTCAAATTCACATCACTTGCACCCGAAGCTTCCACAGATGCTCCTTTTACCTGATATTCATACATCTTTACACTAGAAGCACCTGAAACATCCAACACCAAGTCGTCGCCTGATCCGTTAACAGTGATATCACTCGCTCCAGACCCTTTCACCGAAAAAGCGTTTGCTTGAACAGCAGCTTTCATATTGGATGCCCCTGATAAATCAACCAATAAGGTTCCAGCTTTGATATTCCCTTTTAGGTCACTTGCCCCAGATAAAACAATCTTTAGTTTTTCTGAACTCAGGCCATTAATAATATTGATATTTGTCGCGCCAGTACCATATAAAGCATTTAATTCTTTTACACTCACATATGCCTTTATTTTGTGATCGCCATCTTTCCAATTCCACCAACTTCTGTTATTCTCCATCCTTATAATTAAGGTACCCCCAACTACTTCTGTTATAATCCTATCTCTATACTCTATTGTTTTGGCACTTACAGCGACCTCTGTCTTATTGGACTGAGTAAGGTACAAATCAATCGCATTTGAAACACGGACTGCTGAGAAACTTGGTAGTTTTCTAACTTGTACATTCTCGTCATAGATCACACCTGTTTTGTTTTGTGCTTGCGCTACAAAGGCAAATAAAACCAAACCAAAGGCCATTATATTTTTCATAATCATTGTATTTATTTCGTATAACGAAAGGGGTTGTTTAAAGTTACAGTTGTTGGTTTAATTTTTCATCCTATTTTTGCTATGTCCTCGGGGTGCTGTCAAAAGCTGAGATAAAACCCGTTGAACCTGAACAGGGTAATGCCTGCGAAGGGAAGGTACAGTACAATTCGTGCACTTCTCAATGCTTATTTCCCTTGTTCTTGACAAATTATTAATGAATTAATACATTAGTTATGAATAAGTTATTTGGGACAATCCTATTTGCATTGATATTGCAACCAATATTTGCGCAAGAGCAGAAAGATAAGGCAAAGACAGAAGACGCTAAAAAGATATACAAGGATAGTACACGCAATCTTCCCCCATTGGAGGTAAAATCTATACGATTGAGCAATCAAGCCCCATTTGCAAAAACGAATATCAGTAAAGAACAAATCGCACTAAACAATGCAGGTCAAGACCTACCCTTTTTACTAGAAAATACCCCTTCTGTGGTGGTACATGCAGATGCCGGTGTTGGGGTTGGATATACAGGTATGAGAATAAGAGGAACAGATGCTACGCGAATTAATTTCACCTTAAATGGGATACCCTACAATGACCAAGAAAGCATGGGTACCTTTTTTGTGAATATCCCTGATTTTACTTCAAGTGTAAATAGTATACAAATTCAAAGAGGTGTTGGAACATCTACCAATGGAGCTGGCGCTTTTGGAGCGAGTGTTAATTTAATGACAAACGAATACAACCCTACCTCCTATTTATCCATACAAAATAGTGCTGGATCCTTTAATAGTTTTAAAAATAACCTTGTTTTTGGTTCAGGTCTTATAAATGACAAATTCACAATTGACGGAAGAATCAGTTCCATCAAAAGTGATGGATATATTGATAGAGCAACGAGCGATTTGAAAAGTTTTTATTTAAGCACAACCTACTGGGGAGATAAATCATCTTTAAGGTTAAATGTATTTAGTGGGAAAGAGCGAACCTATCAAGCGTGGTATGGTGTACCACAAGAATTAATGTCAACCAGTAGAACGTTTAATCCAGCAGGAACAGAAAAAGCAGACGCGCCATATGAAAATCAAACCGATAATTATACACAAACACATTATCAATTATTTTACAATAAAACGATTAATAAATACTGGAAATGGAATACGGCTATTTATTTAACAACAGGTAAAGGCTATTATGAAGAATACAAAGCTGGAGTATATTTCAATGATTACAATATTGATATTACAGGCAAGGCCAATGTACCTGCTGATTTAGTGAGAAGAAGATGGTTAGATAATCAATTCTTTGGACAAATTGCTGCAGTCTCTTATCAAAATAATAATAATGACTTAACAATTGGAGGTGCTTGGAGTAACTACGATGGATTGCACTTTGGAACATTACCCTATTTATCTACCACTTTAGCACCTGCTAATTTTAGATATTATGATAATGATGCAAGAAAAAAGGAGATGAGTAGTTATGTAAAGTGGGAAAGGAAACTAAATGAAAAACTAGTAAGTTTTGTGGACTTGCAATTCAGAAAAGTGAACCATATAATGAATGGATTTACAAAGAATGAAGATTTGATGATTGACAGAAAATTCAATTTCTTTAATCCTAAAATGGGTCTCTCTTATCAAGCAAAAAATATTTTCTACTATACTAGTATAGCAATTGCAAATAAAGAACCTATAAGAGACGATTTTGAGGCAAGTGATACTGAGCAACCAAAAAGCGAGCAATTGATTGACTGGGAGGGAGGATTTGAAATTAAAAAACCAAAATATTCAATTAATGCAAACCTGTTTTACATGGATTACAAAGACCAACTTGTATTAACAGGAAAAATCAACGACGTTGGCGCTTATACTAGAACCAACGTGCCAAAAAGTTACCGATCTGGTATTGAATTACAAGTAAAGTATGCTTTGAATAAAAAATACAGCACCTCCTATAGTATTACATTGAGTCAAAATAGAATCAAACAATTTACAGAATTCATTGACGATTACGACCAGTACACCCAAGTGGCTATTCAACACAATAACACTGCTATAGCACTATCCCCTGCTATTACAACTAACAGAACATTTAATTGGAGGCCTAATGATAAGCTTAGTTTTTTCTGGACAACAAAATATATCTCAAAACAATATCTGGACAATACACAAAACGATGCAAGGGCATTAGATGCCTACTTTTTAAATGATATCAATGCACATTGGACAATTGTAAATAAAGCAAAGTATAAAATGCTTTTACAATTCTATGTAAATAATATACTTGATGTAAAATATGCCCCTAATGGATATACCTACAGTTATATTTATGACAGGGCAACAATCACTTCAAATAATTTTTATCCAATGGCAGGAAGAAACTATTGGTTGAGTTTGAAGATTGATTTAAAATAATTCCCCATTTGCCTCCCCATCTTCCCCCAATTTAAAAAAGGTCCTGAATTTCGGGACCTTTTTGTTTATGATGTTTTTATATTTATTTTTTTTCTTTGTCCACCTTATTTATAAAATCAATTAAACCCTTAAAATAGGTTTGTTGATCGTCATACATCGACATATGTGAACCTTTTGGACACAATAAATAACTACCATTTTGAACCTGCTTAGAAATCATCTCCATTGCTTTTGGATCCATTGTATCAAATGCACCACCAATACTTAATGTAGGTACTTTAATCTTTGCTAAATCGGCTGTTCTGTCCCAATTTTTTAAAACCGCATCACCAACTACACCGAATTCAGAAGGACCTTGCATTTTCAAATACAAAGGATAATTTAATTTTGCAAAAGCACGAACAACAGGATCAGGCCATGTTGCTGGAGGCATTCTTAAAACATGCTCTGGGTAGTAATAATCATTGATAAGCTTAAGATACGTCGGATCTGTATATTGCCCTTTAGCTTCAAAAGCCCTTAATCGAGACAAGACCTCTTTAGGTAGCTGAGGCCCTAAAACTTCATTCGCATATTTCACATACGCCGGGATAGAAGCCATCATATTAGAAATAATCAACCCTTTTAAGTTTTGCTGGTACTTCAATGCATATTCCATTGCTAAAATACCGCCCCAAGAATGTCCTAATAAATAAAAATTATTTGAATCTAGACCTAAAGCTTTTCTTACTGTTTCAACTTCTTCCACATAACGTTCAATCGTCCATAAACTGCTATCATTAGGATTATCTGAATAAGCAGAACCTAATTGATCGTAATAATAATACTCTACACCTTCCTGTGGAAGATAGGAATCAAAACATTCAAAATACTCATGTGTTGCACCAGGGCCACCATGCAATAACAAAACTTTTTTTGTGGGATTATTGCCGACTCTTTTTGTCCAAACTGTAAAGTCTCCTTTTTCAGTATGAATTGCGATACGCTTTACGCCACCAGATAAAATATCTGTTTTGCCTGTCGTATCATGGTATTTGACATTCGAATTTGAGGCAGGTCCTTGACAAGCAGAAATCACTAGTATCAAAAACAAACCTAATAAGGGAAAGGTTTTTTTCATAAGATATATTTTAAAGCAACTATTTAGTTGCTTATAGAATGCGCACTAGCTAGGAAATTTCTCCTGCCAAGCCAACATACCCCCTACTACATTAATTACATTTTTAAAGCCATAAGGTTCCATCATCATACAAGCCTGACCGCTTCTGTTACCACTTCTGCAGTATACATATACCGTCTCTTCTTTCAAATGATCTACCTCGTCTAATTGCAAAGCTTGTACTAAACCTAAAGGCAATAATTGACCACCAATATTGAATGCTGCATGTTCATGTGGTTCTCTTACATCTAGTAGATTTAATTTTTCACCAGCATCGATTTTTGCTTTTAATTCCTCAACTGTAATTGTATTCATAACCGAAATTTTAAAATTTATAATTTAATTAATATTATTAACTTATTGAATAGTATCTCGAATAGCTTTTACTGGAGCTACATTATCTAAGACTAAATTAATAGTTGCCCCTTTTGAGACACTATTTTTAACTGGCATACCCAATGAATCCAATTGACTTCCATATGCGCTTGGACTTTGATCAAATACGAAAGCAGAAGCACTATCTCCAATAGATCCATTCACAGATACAAGACCAAGGTTTAAACCCATACTAAATAGTTGTGCTTTGGCTTGCTCATATGTTAAACCAACTAAATCAGGCATGACCATATTTGCAGATGAACCATCACCAACTAGAAAATGAATCAATGTGCCAGATGGTATTTTAGAACCTGGCGCAATGGGTTGCCCATTTACTAATTGATCTATCACCACATTCTTGTTTTGGTCTGGCACCATTTGTATTGAACCTAATCTTAGCCCTAATACTTTTAAATAAGTCTCTGCACTTTTAATTGAAAAACCAACCAAGTTTGGCATATCCACTTGAGGTGCAATTACGCGGTTAATGGTAAGGTAAACTGTTCTTCCTTTTTTTACAGCCTCATCCGCATCTGGCGTTTGTCTTAAGACAGCATTTCTTGCAAGTGTATCTACATAAATTGAATCTTGTAATTCAACATCAAATCCTAAAGCAGTTAAATTCTTTTCTGCAGCAACCACATCTAACCCGACTACTGAAGGTACTTTTTCGGTTTCCCCATTACCTGTGATCCAGCCTAAGGAGAAAAAGAAAATAATTAATAAAAAAAATGCAACTCCAAATCCAATGAGCACATTCATCCACAAAGGCTTCTTTAATATATCGTCAATGAATTTCAAATTACTTGATTTTATTTTTGTTCTAAACTGTCTTCAATAATCCATCCATAAAAATCGGTTAAAGTCCAACCCATTGCTTTTACTTGTTGAGGAATTACACTGGCTTCACTCTGACCTGGCACTGTGTTCACTTCCAACATATAAGCTTTTTCGGCAGCTTCATCATAGATAAAATCAATTCTAACAACCCCTCTGCAATTCAAAATAGCATAGACTTTTTGAGCTGCTGCTGTTAATTCATCAAACATTTTTGTTGAAATATCAGCCGGTGTAATCTCTTTACTTTTCCCTTGGTATTTAGCTTCGTAATCAAAGAATTCATTTTCAGTTTTGATCTCTGTGATTGGCAAGACTGTTATTTTACCTTTTGATTTAAATACACCAATCGTAAATTCTCTTCCACTGATAAATTCTTCAACTAATATTTGTGTATCTTCTTTAAATGCTTTTTCAAGAGCAGCCGGTAATTCAGCAGCTTGGTTTACTTTACTAATACCAAAGCTACTGCCTCCATTATTTGGTTTGACAAAAACAGGCAAACTAAGATTCGCTAAAATTTGATCTGGACTTAAAGTATTCTCTTTAAATAAATGCAATGACTTTGCGACACCTACTCCACCAAATCCAGCAACAGCAACAGTGTATCTTTTATTAAAAGTCAATGCAGAAGTTGCGGTATCACAACTTGTATAAGGCAAGCCAATCATATCAAAATAGCCCTGAAGTTTTCCATCCTCCCCAGGTGTTCCATGTATACACATTAAAGCAAGGTCAAACTTAATCTTCTCAGCACCTTCAACAATACTAAAATCTGCTTTATCAACTGCCACTTCTTCGCCAACAGTATTTTCATACCACCAACCTGTTGGGTGGATATCAATTTGATATACTTCGAATTTATTTTTATCTAGCGCATTAAATACCGTCTTTGCACTTTTGTAACTAATCTCAGATTCAGAACTATAACCTCCAGTAACTAATGCAATTTTCTTTTTCATAACAACCAATTAATCGGCCTATCATGGCCAAATGATTTGAAAATAAAAAAAGGGAAATGACTCCCTTTTTAAACCATTATTATAAATGTAATTTTTCTTTCTTTGCCAACAACTCATCCACTGTCTCCTTGTACAACTCATCAGGTACGCAGCAATCAACTGGACAAACAGCTGCACATTGTGGCTCCTCATGGAATCCTTGACACTCTGTACATTTATTGGGCGTAATGTAATAAGTATCCATTGCTACTGGATTTTGTCTCGCACCAGCATCTACTGCAGAACCATCCATTAAAGTGAATGAGCCTTTTACAGTAGTGCCATCGGACATAGCCCATTCTACACCACCTTCATAAATTGCATTATTTGGACATTCTGGCTCACATGCGCCACAATTGATACATTCGTCTGTAATTTTAATTGCCATAAAAATTATTTAAATTTTAGTAACGTACTTTTGCTTACAAAGATATAACACAAGCATGAACTTACAAGCAAGAATTCAAGGTTTTGTGACCCTAGGTCAACAGCTTTCAGACACTCATAATACCCTGTTAAATGAGGCTAAAAATGAGGCTAATCGTCAAAATGCCTGGTTTTTACCGGAATTCATAGATCAAGCAATCATTCAAATTAGTCAACAGTTTCTACAGGAACAAGCACTGAATGAATGGACAGCAAATTATCCATCCATTTCACAACATTCGACCCAAGTTAAAGTTGGGATCGTGATGGCTGGTAACATTCCTTTAGTTGGATTTCATGACCTATTAAGTACCCTTATTGCGGGGCATATTGCAGTAATTAAAATGTCCTCTAAAGACAAGGTATTAATGGACTTTATTATAGCGAGTCTCCTAAAAATTAACCCCGAATTTGAAACACAAATATTGGTACAAGAACAACTTAAAAATTGCGATGCCTATATCGCAACAGGGGGAAATAATGCGGGCAATTCTTTTGAATATTATTTTGGCAAGTTCCCAAACATCATCAGAAAAAATAAGACTTCAATTGCGATTCTTAACGGACAAGAAACAACCGAAGAATTAGCCTCTTTAGCCGATGACTGTATGCTGTATTTTGGTATGGGCTGTAGGAATGTGACCCAAATTTGGGTGCCAGAAGGATATGATTTTATCCCTTTTTTAACGGCCTTGAAGAAATACAATTATTTATTGGATCAACATAAATACAAACATAATTACGATTACCAATTGGCATTATTGATGATGAGTAAACAGCTTTATATGGATTCTGGGGGTGTTTTAATGAGCGAGAACCCTTCTCCTTTTGCTGCCATTAGCCAGATCCATTATCAGCATTATAAATTGGAAACTCCTCCACAATTTAACCTTGACGAAATTCAATGTATAGTCGGTTACAATCAGCTTCCATTTGGCAGTTTACAAAAACCCGTTTTAGCACAATATGCAGACGGGGTTGATAGTTTGGCATTTTTGTCAAGTCTTAAATAAATGCCCAAGAATAGCGCTTTGAGGGTTAGCAAGCATCTTTAAACGAACAATTTCGTAAATCTTTTGTTAAACTCTTTTAAAGATTTGTGACATAATTTCAGCTTAATTAGATTGCACTGAAATTGGTACACAATTTGTAAAATGTATTGTATAAACATCAAATAGTTAGTTATGAATTTGAATTTAAAAAATGTATTAGCCATTGTAGGTATTAGTGCTACAACAACCTTATTAAGTGTTTGGGGTTATTCCAAATTAAACAAATCAAATAACGCATTCGAATCGGCAAATAACTTACCTGCCAACTATGCCAATTTATTTCAAGGCAATGCACCAAGTTCAACAGTCGATTTTACGCCTGCTGCTAGTGCAGCCTCCCCTGCTGTGGTACATATAAAAACAAAGACAAATGCAAAACAGGTTCAACAAAGTGCTCAACCAAGACAAAGAAATCCATTTTTTGACTTCTTTGGAGACGAAGATATGTTTGGTGATTTTTTTGGGGGACCAAGAGTCATCCCAGAACAAAGAGCAAGTGGAAGTGGTGTATTAATTACTGCTGATGGATATATCGTTACCAATAACCATGTGGTAAATGGCGCGGATGAAATCAAAGTGACTTTAACCAATAAAAAAACCTACAAGGCGAAAGTGATAGGCACCGATGCTAGTAGCGATTTAGCAGTGATTAAAATTGAAGCAAGTGGATTACCTTATTTAGTTTATGGCAATAGTGATGAAATAAAATTAGGCCAATGGGTGCTTGCAATTGGCTACCCATTGAACTTAGATGTAACTATCACTGCAGGTATTATTAGTGCTAAGAATAGATCCATCAATATTAACTCAAGACAGAGTGATAAGCCATTAGAAACCTTCTTGCAAACTGATGCTGCAGTAAACCAAGGCAACAGCGGAGGCGCATTGGTGAACACAAGTGGCGAATTAGTGGGAATTAATTCAGCTATCGCCTCTCCAACGGGGTCTTATGCAGGCTATTCTTATGCCATCCCAGTTAACCTGGTAAAAAAGGTAGTGACTGATATTGTGAAATTTGGAACTGTGCAAAGGGCTTATTTGGGTATCTCTTACCCTCAAGATGATTTATCAGAAGAGCAAATCAAAAAGATAGAGTCAGACTTTAAAGTAAAGATTGGAGACGTACAAGGTATTGTAGTGACCGATGTATTGGAAGGTGGTGCAGCAAAAGCAGCTGGGGTTAAAGTTGGAGACATCATCACTAAATTAAATGGAACAGCAATTAAAACTTCTCCTGAATTACAAGAACAAATTGCCAAGTACAAGCCAAACGATAAAATTACCATTACTGTAAAAAGAGACAATAAAGATCTAACCCTATATGCTACATTGAAAGCCAAATTAGGCAATACAGATATAGCCAGCAGTAAAGCCGCAGAAAAACTAGGTGGCAAATTAGAGACCATTGACAAAGCCACAGCAGAGAAAAACGATATTGACGGAGGCGTATTGGTGAAGGAATTAGGCAATGGCATCCTTGGAAAAAGCAGGGTTGAAAAAGGATTTGTGATTACACATGTAAATGACCAACCTGTTAAAAACACTGAAGAGTTTTATGAGAAGTTGAAAAAAATAACAGGAGCAACAATTAAATTATCTGGTATCTATCCAGGATTCTTTGGCAACTATGCATTCATGTTAAACATAAATGAATAAGTCAGTTTAATTCTCCAATAAAAAAGGCGCTATTTCTAGCGCCTTTTTTATTGTCTTTTTATATTATTTCGTTTTCATGGATTGCCAAATTGCTTCTTTCTCGTTTAAACTAAGCTTAGCTAAATCTAAACCATTCTCTTTAGCATATGTTTCCATTAATTCAAAGCGATATTTGAATTTTTTATTTGTCTTCTCTAAAGCAGACTCTGGATCAATATTCAAAAAACGAGCATAATTGATCATGCTAAATAAAACATCTCCAAATTCCGCTTCCATTTTTTCTTGGTCATTTGCATCAATCTCCGCCTTCAACTCGCCTATCTCCTCTACTACTTTATCCCATACCTGTTCTTTATTCTCCCACTCAAATCCAACTTGTTTTACCTTTTGTTGAATCCTAAATGCCTTAACCATTGCAGGTAAGCTATTAGGGACTCCTGCTAATAAAGATGTTTTACCCTCTTGTAATTTTAATTGCTCCCAATTACGTTTTACATCTTCCTCGTTTTCCACTTGCACATCCCCGTATATATGTGGATGACGATGGATTAATTTTTTAGAGATGGCTTCAATGGAATCTTGCAAAGTAAAATGACCTTGCTCCGTACCAATTTTAGCATAGAATAAAACATGTAAAAGAATGTCTCCTAATTCTTCTTTAATACCTTCCCAATCTTCCTCAATAATTGCATCAATTAATTCATACAATTCTTCAATGGTATTACTTCTTAAACTTTGTATCGTTTGTTTTTTATCCCAAGGGCACTTTTCACGGAGGGTATCCATGATTTCTACTAATTCTAAAAAACTATCTGCAACCTTATTTTGAGACATGACTAGATATTAAATAATGAAAACATAAAGAAAATAAACATCAATGTTCCCATCAATAACATTGTAAGAATGTTTAAAATCAAAAATTTGAGCAATGTCTTTATTCTTGATTGCCCAAAGTGATTCTTAAGAGACTTATATAAATAGAAAAATAAAATGACAGCTGCTAAAAAACCAATAAAACCATATGACTTATTTGTAAAATAATCTTTTACGGTTGTGACCATATTTACAAGAAACAGAATAATATAGAAGGCACAATAAATATGAATGCTAAAAATAACGTGGTCTACAAAATAATGATTCTTATTCCTTCTATATAAGACCCATATAAAAAACGCAAAAATGGGTAATGAAATGTAGAGCATTCTGGAGAAATAGTGTTCAAACTTTTCGATCAAGGCCTTGCCTATTTTAAATTTATCACCTTGGTATTTTTCGTTTAACTCAATGCCCTTCTTTTTAACCGTTGCATCTAACCATTGATCTCTTTTAGATTCAGGCAATTTTTGTTGTGCAGCATTGTATTCTGCAACAGTTTTATATTCTATTGAATCTTTATCTAGATCTACATTAAACCCTTGGTTAAACCCAGCTGCAAAATCCTCTGGTGCCTCTGCATTCGCAGCTAAGCCTTCAGGCTTCCCCGGAACATCTCCTGTAAACATGAATAAAAAGAAAACCGCAGAAACAAATAAATACATTCTAATGGGATGTATATAAGATGCCCTCTTCCCATCCATATATAATTTAGTTAAGCTCCCAGGCTTAAATAACAATAGCTTTACTGTTTTCCAAAGTTTGCCATCAAAGTGCGTTAGGTCTTCAAAAAAGTGCCTTAACAATTGTAAGAAACTTTCTTTTACTTCGACATTCTCCTGTCCACATTGCTGACAAAATCTACCTGCAACTTCCGTTCCGCAGTTAAGACAATCTTTGGCTGTTCTTTCTTTTAAATGTGACATATTGGGTGCTAAGATACAAAATTTGGTGGTGCATAATTTAGAGGGACTGCCGTTTTTCGCTTCGCTCAAAACGTCTTCCTCGTTAATCGGTCTTACTCAAAGCCTTTCAACTAAACGCTTCGCTTTTAGTTGGCTTTTTTGCTTTTTGTCTGTTTACGAAAGCAGGCTTTCGACACAGCCTCAAAACAAAAAAGCCTCTCACTTTCGTGAGAGGCTTCGTGCCTCAGGCGGG
>CAZLKW010000010.1:35660-41322 GCA_964560215.1 uncultured Sediminibacterium sp.
AGGATTTTAAGTCCTGCGTGTCTACCAGTTCCACCACCAAGGCGTCTGTTACAAACTTAAAAAAAATCCCGTCCGAAGAACGGGATTTTTGAGCGGAAGACCAGGCTCGAACTGGCCACCCCGACCTTGGCAAGGTCGTGCTCTACCAAATGAGCTACTTCCGCTTGAACAAGAACTAATTTTTGGAGTGCGAAAATAAGGAATCAACACACACCAACAAAATTTTTTTCTATTTATATTCAGGTTTGTACTGAGAACTAGTATTTACTTCTACTTCAGGCTTTTCAAAACCAGAACTGAATAACTTAGTACAATTTCCTAAAACCAATGATAATAGTGCGAAAACAGATACATAGAAGATGAATCTTGAAGAACTTACCCAGTTCTTTGCGATATCCTTATTTCCTGCTGTTTCTTGTATTTCTTGTGACATAGTTTATAATTACGAGTGCAAAAATAACAACAAGTTCTTAATTATGAGCGTGTTTGGTGACAATTTTATCAAATTCTTGCCTGTTTTTTACAAAGTAATGGAATACAACAGAACCGTTATATACACCTCCTAGGTTGGATAATGGTTTATACTGCTTATTTCTCTTGACTTTGCCTGTAAGAAGATACCCAATAAAGGCAAAATGTGCTTTAAGTATTGCGGTAAAAAAATACCCATCTCCACTCAACAAACCTTTCCATGCCGAAATACCATCCAATGCAAATCGTAATGGCAACTTCCATATTAATTCACATAATGGCAGGTTTTTGCTAAGCATGATCAAGTTGTTTCTAAAATTCAAAAACACTTTTCGCCCACCTCTAGGAAGCGTGCCTGCACCCACATGGTAAACAACAGATTCAGGACATGCATATAATTCATGCCCCTCTAATTGCATCCGCCAGCAAAGATCAATCTCTTCCTGATGTGCAAAAAAACTAGCATCAAATCCACCTAGTGAATGAAACAAATTCGCGCGAATCATCATGGCAGCGCCAGATGCCCAAAAAATGGGTTCACTGTTATTATATTGTCCTTTATCATTTTCACAAACATCAAATACCCTTCCTCTTGAGAATGGATATCCGAGTGCATCAATCCATCCACCACTTGCACCTGCATATTCAAAACTACTTGGATCTTTTTGAGCTAAAATTTTCGGCTGACAAGCCCCCACTTTGGGATTTGATTCCATTAAATGAACCAATGGCCCTACCCAAGCTGGATCAACTTGAACATCTGAATTCAAAAGAATATAATAAGCTCCTTGAACTTGTTTTAATGCCCAATTATATCCGCCTGCAAAACCTTCATTCGTTGGATTCTGTATTACTTTCACAGAAGGAAAATGTTCCGCTAAAATGGATAAGGAATCATCGGTCGAACCATTATCTGCAACAACCACTTCTTTATTTTCATAAAGGGTCGACAATACAGAAGGCAAAAATGTCTTCAAATAATGGGCACCATTATAATTTAAAATAACAATTGATACAAGTGGGTTCAAGTCAGATTCTTTACGCGAATGTAAGTCCAATTATGGGAAAATTGAGTAAAAACCCTATCTTAGAGCCATGATAAAGGCAAATTTTTTATTTTCTAATTTAGATTTTCTGAACCATCCCGTTGGGTAAATTCAAACCCTCCAATTTTTCTTTCTGTTTTTATCAAATAATATAAATTTTATTGAATGTCAAATACATTTCAAACAAGTGCAAATACTGCAAAGTATATTGCTCTTGAAGATCAATATGGCGCCCATAATTATCATCCAGTACCTGTCGTTTTAGAAAAAGGCGAAGGCATTTTTTTATATGACGTAGATGGCAAAAGATACTTTGATTTTTTAAGCGGCTATTCTGCTGTGAATCAAGGACACTGTCACCCTGCAATTATTCAAGCATTAACTGAGCAAGCACAAAAATTAACATTAACCTCTAGAGCTTTTTACAATAACCAATTAGGGGTTTATGAAAAATATATCACTGAATACTTTGGCTATGATAAAGTATTACCAATGAACACAGGTGTTGAAGGTGGTGAAACAGCAATTAAACTTGCTAGAAGATGGGGTTATGCAGTAAAAGGCATCCCTGAAAATCAAGCAAAAGTTATTTTTGCTGAAGGTAATTTCTGGGGAAGAACTTTGGCTGCCATATCCTCTTCTACTGACCCTAGTAGTTTCAAAGGATTCGGCCCATATATGCCTGGATTTGGATTAGTGCCTTATAATGATCTAGCAGCATTAGAGACCGTTTTACAAGATCCTACAGTTGCAGCATTTATGGTTGAGCCAATCCAGGGAGAAGCTGGCGTAGTGATACCTACGGATGGGTATTTAAAAGGTGTTCGTGCTTTATGTGATAAATACAATGTATTATTTATTGCAGATGAAATCCAAACTGGATTAGCAAGAACTGGTAACATGCTAGCATGTGACCATGAAAATGTACGTCCCGATATTTTAATACTTGGTAAAGCATTAAGTGGTGGCACAATACCTGTTGCTGCAGTATTGGCAGATGACCTCATCATGTTACAAATTAAACCAGGTGAACACGGCTCAACTTATGGTGGCAATCCACTTGCATGTGCAGTCGCGATGAAAGCATTGGAAGTAATCAAAGACGAAAATATGGTGGAGAACTCTTATAAGATGGGAGAACTATTAAGAGCAGAATTAGCAAAACTCAACTCTCCTTTTATCGCTTCTATAAGAGGTCGTGGCTTATTAAATGCAATAGTAATTAAACATGAAAATCCAGAAGCTGCATGGGACTTATGCTTACACCTAAAAGAATTAGGCATTTTAGCAAAGCCAACTCATGGCGATAAAATAAGATTTGCACCTCCATTAATTATTACAGAAGCAGAAATTAAAGAAGCCGTTCAATTAATAGGCAAAGGATTAGAGCAACTTGCTTAAAATAAATAGCATTAAATAGAATAGCCCTCCCAAAAAGAGGGTTATTTTGTTTTAAGTTTAGGAAGGAATGTCATGATTAAAATTCCTGCACTTAAAATAATGCAAGCATACAATGCCCATTGTTTTTGAGGACATTCCCCCATTGCACATGCAGAAAGCACTAAATAATTACGAAAACTCCATGCCAATAACAATGCACCCCAAGCCATATTAAATCGTTTTACATTGATGGATGGTATTGCGAAAAATACTATTGCCAATATGCCAATGTAAAATAAAAATTTTCCTGATTGGCCAAAATTAGTTGCACCCGCATCCCATCCAGTTACCACCCAGTTTTTACTTTCAATGATTACAAATGGTTGAGTAGTACAAAAGAATAATAATAATGTAAGGATGATGCCAATGGTTTGTGAATGTTTCATAAAGCAAAAATACATCAATCCAACTTAAATAAATCGAAGTAAGCATTTGAAGAGGCCAACTTAGGGCTTTATATACCCATATAGATCTACATCAAAAATATGAAAGACATCATACTCATTTAACAAAACAGCTAACTCATACCTTAATATTGGTCTATATAACAAGAAATTATCCAAAGATAATTTAGCCCATTTATCTATGATTTCTTGTTCTATCTTTTTTGATTTTTTACCAGCAAGTTTACCTGCAAAATCAATCGCTTCTGAAATTGTCATTTCATGTTCTACATAAGAATTAACTGAATTAAATTTTGTAGTCCATGTTTGCATGAATTCAGAAAAAGAAACACTTTTATTTGGATAAAAAAAAGTTTCATTAGCCCAGCCATTTGGCAAGCCCACACCCTTGAGCAAACCAGTAGCACCAATTTTTTGTACTGCTTTAAAATAGGGGCTATTTTGAGCAACATCTACATAAGGCATAATATAGCCTTGACCATTCAATAAATTATCCTGTATTTTTCTGACCGAAATTTGCTTAGGCACCACATTGTCTATGACACTTTGTGCAGCGAGCATTCCAGCCGCCTGACCTATTTGCATTACACAAGGCTGTAATCTAGTGGTCCCATTTACAATATTTGAAACACTAATCGACTTTTCTGCAACAATTAAAGCATCATTATCTTTTGGAATTAAAACACTTAAAGGGATATTAAACGAAGGCACAGGCACAAATTCCAAATTCTGAGGGGCTGCTTTATTTTTCTTGTGGTGATGATCTATTGGATAATCCCCTACTGCAATACCTGTTCTGTATAAGGGCTCATTCGTTGCAAAAGGTTTTGTAATATGCTGAACAAACATTCTTGACAATCCTTTCACCCTTCTTGACTCTCTATAATAGGGATAGATTGCAAGTTTGTCTTTAGTTGGAAACTCATCATCCGCTAGAGCGATATTTCTAAAACCAAGTTCTTTTTGAATAAAATAAACAAATCTTAAAGTTTGTTGCTTTGCCGCTTCCAATATTTCAACTCTTTGAGCAGGTGTTTTTTCAACCACATTTAGGTAGATGTCATTGCCATAAATTGGCCAATTAATCATGAACTTATTATTTTGCAATCGACCATACTGAAGCATTTTGATAGCATCTATGGTTGGTTTTCTCCTAGTGGAATCTTTGTAAAAATTCGTACTACTTCCATCAAATTCTAATGAATCATAATTATTAGGACGGTCAATTAATGGCTGAGGCTTTCCATAATCCTTCAATATTGCAACATAGGTGATGTCTTGTATAAATTCATTTGAACCATTTGGATTAACCCCTTCTTTTGTCATCGCATCTGACTCCATACCTAGGTCATAAGGAATATTTGCAGAGGCTAATACATCTCCTAATTCTGTTGCATCTATATACCTTTTTGCCTTAACAACTAATTGAATTTGATTGACCTTATCTAAAAATAATAATCCATTGATTACCCCATTTTTAGTAATTGCTTTAATGAATTCATGTTGGTATTTTATGGCCAATTGTTTTTCTTGGCTAGCCATTGATTTAAAAATACTATCTCCAATATGAGGTTCAAATAAAGTATTACTTACCCATCCAGTTGCTAATTTATCCTTGCCGCCATAATGTTTTGATAAATGATTTCTGAACTCGCCAAAAATGCCTGCAGGTAATCTATTGTTCCCATCAAAAGCAGAAACACCTGCCGATGTCAACATACCTCCAAGCCATGGCCCGGATTCTACAATCATTGTTTTTACACCTAATCTTGCAGATTGTATCCCAGCGCAAATGCCACTTGTTGTCCCTCCTATTACTAAGACATCAGTTTCAATGAATACTTCCTTGACTTGAGCTTGACCAAGCAGGGATTTGATTAATAAAAATGAAATGAGTACTAGGCGTTTCATGGTGGTCTATTCTGTCCTTAAAGTAACAAAATGTAGATGGAAGAAAAAATAAATAGTCGAGAGCGGATTGCCAGCTCATAAATTCGCTGTCATCCGCTCTCGACTCAGTAAACCCAAACCCAAGTTCGGATAGTCAATGCGATGCATTGCCTTCCGCTCTCGTCTCGGATGACCTCCTCATTTCATTCGTCGTTCAGCCGCTTCGGCAATCTCAGTAAACCCAAAGCCTTTCAACAAATCGCTTCGCTCTTTGTTGGCTTTTTTAACGCTCATCCGCTCAATCAAGCAAGCTTGTTTCGCGGCTTCGCATTAAAAAAGCCTGTTACTTTCGTAACAGGCTTTGTATCGAGGTCCCGAGCGGATTCGAACCGCTGTAGAAGCTTTTGCAGA
>CAZLKW010000011.1:0-39776 GCA_964560215.1 uncultured Sediminibacterium sp.
TTAAATTAATGAAGACCTTTGTATCCACAAAATAAACTACTATGGCTTGGATTGGTTTAAAACATTGGATGCTTTGGTTCATGACTTCCTTCCACCCTTTCTACATATCTGTAATCGAAGTGGAACATAATGCAAAAGAGGCTGCTATTGAAATTAGTGCGCGCACTTATACAGATGACTTAGAGAAAATGATCCAAAAAGAATTCAATGTAAAATTAGACCTCAGTAATCCAAATCAAAAAGAAATCGCCAACAAGTATGTCAATCAATACTTGCAAAAGAAATTGGTTTTGAGTTCAAATGGCGTAAAACATAAAATGGAATTTGTTGGCTTTGAAATTCAAAAAGAAAGCACATGGAGTTATTTTGAAATCAAAGAGGTTAAACAGCTAAAACAATTGAATGTCTTTTGTGAAATACTATTTGGAATCGACCCTAATCAAATCAATATATTTCATGTGACATCTGGGGGGCAAAGAAAAAGTTTCGAATTGGCTTCGCCTAAAAATGCTACGCAGTTTAATTTTTAGTACGATCTACTTCCCTAATTTAAAAGATAATTTTTAAGCTACCATTTTTCAACTGTTTAAAAGTCTCCTTATTTCTTAAGTTCCATTAAAACAAATGGCGTCAACTCAGCTGCTCTAGTCGCAGGATTTAAAAATTGCAGGGTCAATAACGTCACGTGAAATCGATACCCTTTGTATAAGATTTTAGAATTGGGAAAGTCTGTCATGACTTGTTTTGCAGGCAATGAATCTACCACCAACCATTGTCCTTCTTTCAACAAACTACTATCCTTGATTACTGGAAAGATGTGTTGCCCATAATAATGAAAAGCATAACTATTAGGTATCTTATAAGTAAACGCTTTTTTTATATCCAAATTTTGTACACTTGCTACTTTTGCTAATTGATTCCCCCACTGAAATTTCAATAAATTAGGATAAAAGAAACTATTCATAATTAGGTTCAAGCCAATCATTAATACAAGACTCATTGTTACCCATTTTTGCACAAGTCCCTTTTTGCTTATGAATAAATTAAGCATGTAAATAATAGTGCCAAACAGGATGCATACACCCCACCCTCCCATCTTGCCAAAAGGGATATTGATAATCAATCCCATGGCTACTAGTAAAATAATAAAAATAAAGAGATGAAAACGGTAAAACCATTTTACTGCTTTACTTAAACGATCTGACTTTTCAAGTAATGGTGCTAAATGCGCCGAAACAAGGGTCGCAGCCAATGGAAAAACAACAAATATATAATGTGGCAATTGTGCTTGACTTCTTGAAAGTACAAAGTAGGTTAATAAGAATCCAAAAAAACTAATGCGCTCTGCCCCTACTTTAAATAATCCTTCCTTAAAAATGGTAAAAGCTTTTGCAACAAAAGCCCAAAGGAAAATAAAGATCCAAGGTAAAAAGCTCCAAAACATATTTTCCAACAAAAAAGTTGGATAACTCATTTCACGATAATAGTTTTCTCCTGTATACCTGCCAAAACTCTGGGTCCAATAATAAAATCTTAACCCAGAATTTATAGGAATATTGTTGATTAATTTACCAGGTTGCAAGTCATATTGTTGGTATAAACCCCAACTCATTGGAATTAATAAAACTGCTATGACAAGAATGCCAAGCAAGTAGATTGGCTTGAAGAAATAGGTCCATTTTTTTTCAAAAAACCATTGAGGTGCAAAAGCCAAAACCGGCACAACCAAAGCAATTGGTCCTTTTGTCATCATACCGCCAGCAATAGCAACCATGGCCCAAATAAAGTCCGTCCATTTATTAGAGTCGGCCCATTTAGCAATCAACCAAATACTTAAAGCCACCCATCCCATCAACATGGTATCGGTTCTTACATCATGAGAGATTAGGAAAAAGGCTTGACAACTGGCCAAGATCAACACGGCTAAATAAGCAATTGTTTGATTGTATTTTAATTTAGCGAATTGAAATGTAGCAAACAAAGCAACCCCTAAAAATATCAAAGAAGGAATACGATAAGCCCAATCATAAATGCCAAATAGCTTCATAGATAGCGCAGATAACCAAAACAACATTGGAGGCTTATCTAAATAATCTTTACCTAAATCGTAAATCTGTAAAAAAGAATTTCTTTCCAACATCTCCCTACTGATAGATGCATATTGCGCAGCATCAATATCCATTAAAGGAATACTATAAGCGCCTATGATATGGACCCCTATTATTGCAGAAAGGAATATCCAGAAAGTATTTTTATTCATTAGGTCTTATTTGTAGTCAATTGATTTTTTAATATTGTTGTGGCTTAATTTTTGAATTCAATTGGACCAGCCCATTTTAAAAAAAGCTTAGCCATTATATACCCCGCAACCAATCCAATAATGGTACCGCCAAGAATATCCAATGGATAATGCACCCCAACATAAACTTGCGCAAATGCAATGATGCCCGCCCAGACAAAAAAGTATTTAGTAAATCTTTGCTTTGTAATACCCCAAGAAACAAAAATAAACATCGCTAATCCAAAATGATTGGATGCATGGGAGGAGGTGAAACTAAATCCACCAGAACAATGCTCTAATAACAACCTAGTCTTACCAAATAATGCAGGATCGTTGCATGGTCTTAAACGATGAAATAGTGGTTTGAAAATACTACTACTCACTTGATCCGTCAGGGTCACATTTAATAGGGCAAACAAAAGCCATTTCCATGTTTTCCATCCTATTTGATACCCCATCCACCCTAACAATACAAGGTACAATGGAATCCAATTATTTGAATGTCTTGTCCAAGGAAGGATTGTATCCAATAATGGATGATACCAAACCCCATTGAATTGGTGAAACAAAGATTGATCGATGTCCTTAATTTGTTGAAAAATACTTAGCCCCATGCGGTAAAGATACAAGGAAGTGGAAAAAATTAAAGTAAATTTGCATTCAGATTTATTTTAATATTTAGCTATGTCATTAATTAAGAGTATTTCGGGTTTCAGAGGCACTATTGGTGGTCGTCCAAATGACAACCTAACCCCAATAGATATCGTAAAATTTGCATCTGCATATGGTACCTGGTTAATCAGGAAATCAGCAGGTAAGAAAAAAGTGATTGTAGGTCGTGATGGAAGAATGAGCGGCTTAATGGTAGAAGCTTTGGTAGAACAAAGTTTATTAGCCCTAGGTATCGATGTGGTGCATTTAGGTTTAAGTACGACGCCGACTGTAGAAATGGCTGTTGTATTTGAAGGAGCAGATGGGGGTATCATTTTAACAGCCAGCCATAACCCTAAAGAATGGAATGCACTAAAATTATTAAATGAGAAAGGAGAATTTGTTAGTGGCGAAGAAGGAAAAACAATACTTGCATTAGCAGAACAGGAAGATTTTATTTATGCTCCTGTAGATGCAATGGGTGAATTAATTGGAGATAACAACAGTTTAACAAAACATATTCAAGCAATCTTAGATCACCCACTAGTGGATATCTATGCAATAAAAAAAGCAAACTTCAAAGTAGTAGTAGATGCAATAAATAGTTCAGGTGCATTCACTGTACCTGCATTGCTAAAAGCAATTGGTGTCGATGATATTGTCGTTTTAAATGCAGAGATGACAGGAGATTTTGCGCATAATCCTGAACCATTAAAAGAACATTTAACCGAGCTCTGCGACACAGTAGTGAAACAGAAAGCACATTTAGGTATTGCTGTGGATCCTGATGTGGATCGTTTATGTTTTGTGAGTGAAGATGGTCAATTATTTGGGGAAGAATATACTTTGGTTGCCGTTGCAGATTACATTTTACAATATTCTAAAGGTGCTACAGTTAGCAATTTATCTTCTACTCGTGCACTTAGAGATGTAACTGAGAAATATGGTTGCACTTATTATGCTAGTGCTGTAGGTGAAGTAAATGTGGTAACAAAAATGAAAGCCGAAAAAGCAGTCATTGGTGGAGAAGGAAATGGTGGCATCATTGTTCCTGATTTACATTATGGCAGAGACGCCTTGATTGGTATCGCTTTGTTCTTATCCCATCTTGCAAAAGCTGGAACAAGCTGTTCTGACTTAAGAGCTAGCTACCCTGCTTATTTTATGAGTAAGAAAAAGATGGACTTAAATGCAAGTCTTTCTTTGTCAACTATATTTGATCAATTGAAAAAGGAATTTGCAAGCTATCCGATGAATGATGTGGATGGCCTAAAAATTGATTTTGAAAATGAATGGGTTCATTTACGTTCTAGTAATACAGAACCTATTATGCGCATTTATACTGAAGCAAAATCACAAGACGCTGCAGATCAATTAGCTGACAAAATAATTGAGCTAATTCTTAAAATTCAGTAAATTAGCAAACATGCAAAGAATTTATCTTGACAATGCGGCTACTACCGCACTTGCCCCAGAAGTGCTTGAAGCCATGATGCCTTATTTAACTGAAAAATTTGGCAACCCCTCTTCTATCTATAGCTATGGCAGAGAAACAAGATTGGCTATTGAACAAGCAAGAAAATCTGTTGCAAAAAATTTAGGAGCTAAACCTGCAGAAATATTTTTCACAAGCGGTGGTACTGAAAGTAGCAATACCATATTAAACGCTGCAATAAATGATTTAGGTTGTAAACATATCATTAGCTCACCTATTGAGCATCACGCTACTTTGCATACTGTTACGCATTTGGCAAAACATCATAATATTCAATTAAGTTTTGTTCAGATATTACCCAATGGTCATATCGATATGGCACATTTGGCATCTTTATTAGCAGGCAGTACTGAA
Organism: uncultured Sediminibacterium sp.; assembly: GCA_964560215.1. Taxonomy (GTDB): domain Bacteria; phylum Bacteroidota; class Bacteroidia; order Chitinophagales; family Chitinophagaceae; genus Sediminibacterium. The sequence continues at coordinate 4,782 of CAZLKW010000011.1, forward strand.
AAGGCAATTGTTTCTATCATGCACGCTAATAACGAGATCGGCAATATGATTGACATGGAGGCAGTGGGCCATTTATGCCGTCAACATGATGCATATTTCCATAGTGATACGGTTCAGACAGTGGGCCATTTCCCATTTGAATTAAGCAAACTTCCTGTTGATTTCATTACAGGTGCAGGACATAAATTTCATGGGCCAAAAGGCGTAGGGATTTTATACATCAATGAAAATGTAAAGATCAGCCCTTTGGTTCATGGCGGTTCGCAAGAAAGAAACATGAGAGCAGGTACGGAGAATCTTTATGGCATTGTTGGATTTGCAAAAGCATTAGAAATAGCTACAGAAAAACACCAAGAAGACAGTAGCTATATTCAATCTTTAAAAAAGTATTTGCACGACCAGCTGCTCGAAAAAATTCCAGGTGTAAGTTTTAACGGCGAACCTTTTGGAAACAGTTTATACACTTTATTAAGCGTGAACTTCCCAAAGAACGAGAAGACAGAGATGATTTTATTCAATCTGGACATGCACCATATTTGCGCAAGTGGAGGTAGTGCTTGTTCAAGCGGCGCGCAACAAGGCTCACATGTAATTAATGCCTTGAATAAGGGTACTGAGATTGTAACAATCCGTTTTTCTTTCTCTAAACATAATACCAAAGACGAAATTGACCAAGTGGTGGCAGCATTATTGACGATGCTGCATTAAATTCAACTCTAAAAAAAAAGAGGCGCTTCAATTGAAGCGCCTCTTTTTTTTTAGATCCAATAAGATGAAACTCAATTATGGCTGAGCCACTGGCATTCCTTTTTCTAGATTTTGAATCACACTGATCAACTGGTAACAGGTAAGGATATCTTGAATAAACGACCCTTGTTTATTGTTAAACTCGGTAGGCTTATTTTGGTAAGCGTTTTCTGCATTTTGCATAAACTGCTCCTCTGACATTGGTGTTCCTAAAGACTTATAGTAAGCCAATTGTTGTGTCAAATCCTTCACAATTGAAGCGCCTACTCTTTTAGCTAGTTCTTTATCATCAGCTGCATATGCTGCTTGCATAAATAAGTAAGAGAAATAATTGTGTTGATTGCCTCTATTCGATGACATCCCATAAGGCAAGTTTTTAGAACTTATTTCTGTATCTAACTTTCTTAAAATCTGACGCGCACTATCTTTCTTACCTTCTGCTACTAATGATTGTGCGATTTGAGCAAAGTTTAATCTCAATGAATTTAAATGTCTTCTGTTTTCTTCATCAAAATAAACATTTGGTTTGCTTGCATTTTTAAAATCAAATTTCGTCATGATATTTTTATATGCAGCATCTGTATCAACTGAAGCACCTTTCACAGGAACTAATTGATAAGCCATACCTGTTTGACGTACATACTGATCTAATCCTAAATCCTTCAACTCCTGAGTAGAAGTAAAGCAAATTGGACGCTTAAATTGAGTGGTAGAAATGATTGCATAAATAGCCAACTCATTCTTGATCATATATTGTCTATTTGGATTAAAATCAATCAACATTTCAGATTCAATATTATCTGTTGGTTTCGCAATGCCAGATGCAACTGCAAACTCTTTATTCACTGACATCTTGAACTTGTGTGTAGGGAAGATATTCACTGGACCTTCTTGAGTAGAAGCTTGATACCTGCCTGTTTGATCTCCAATCACATACCTTAACATAGAATCCAAATTATGGTAAGTTGTTTCACCAAACTCAGCCATAGGACTGTAATAAGCTACATTTAATTTATTTCCAGCAACTTGTTCTTCTGTGAAGATCACATCAAACTTATCACTCTTATTTACTTTGTACCTTAATTCACGCATATACCAATCTGAGCCTAATAAACTATTTACTACTACACGCACATCTGGACGAATACCTTCAACCTCTTGTGCATACCATAATGGGTAAGTATCATTGTCTCCGAAAGAGAATAAAATTGCATTTGGAGGGCAACTCTCTAAATAAGCTCTAGCCATATCTCTAGCTAAAGTCTTTTGTCCACGATCATGGTCATCCCATTCTTGTTGCGCCATCAGGGCTGGCACTGCTAATAAACAAGTTACTGTAGCAATAGTAGCAGCTACTTTTTGATTCACAAACTTACTCAACCAATCAGCTACTTGTAAAACGCCTAATCCAATCCATATAGCAAAAGCATAGAAAGAACCCACATAAGCGTAATCACGCTCACGTGGTTGCAATGTTACTTGATTCAAGTAAATAACAATCGCTAAACCTGTAAAGAAGAATAATAAACCCGTAACTACAAAGTCCTTTTTATTTTGCTGGTACTGGTATAAGAATCCGATGATTCCTAAGAACAGAGGCAACATGAATAAGTTATTATTTGCTTTATTGTCTTTGCGAATACTATCAGGCATTTTTGATTGTTCCCCGAAAAAGAAATTATCTACAAATGAAATGCCTGTTTTGAAATTACCATCACGCACATTCCCAAAACCTTGTAAATCATTTTGTTTGCCTGCAAAATTCCATAAGAAATAGCGCAAGTACATGAAACCAAATTGATAGTTGGTAAAATACTTAATATTATCTCTTAAGGTTGGCACATCGCCTTCTTGAACGCCAGCAAATGCACGGTAACTATCTAATTGTCCGCGGTCATTATCTCCATCCCACATTCTAGGGAACAAATGGGCAGAAGGTGCTGAGCTCCAATCGCGCTTTAAATTTTTTCCAGAAAACTCATAGTTAGTTGGCGTCTTCACATATTGATCACTACCTTCTACTGTTTCTGCTTTATCTACAAAATCAGGACCATATAAAATCGGCCAATCACCGTATTGTTCTCTACCTAAATATCCAACTAAGGTTACTGGATTGTCTACATTGTACATATCTACCGAAGGATCTGCATTGGAACGGATCATTGTTGTCAAATATGTTGAATAACCTACTAAGACAAACACAGTAGACCAAATACCTAATTTCAAGAAATAGTATTCCTTTTTGTTTGCATATCGAATACCTAACACAATCAACGCAATCACCAATGCAAAGAAGAATATGAAACCACTATAAAATGGTAAACCAAAGCTGTTTACAAATTGTACATCAAATGCAGCAGCCCACTTAATCGTATACTGGATTAAAAATACTTGAACTAAACCTGTGATCACCACTCCAATAAAGAATGCAAATAATGCACCTTTAAAAGAAGGTTTGTATAACCTGAAATAGTACACCATTACAATCGCAGGAATCGTCAATAAGTTTAATAAATGGACTCCAATAGAAATACCCATGATGTAGAAAATGAAAATAATCCATTTGTCCGCACCTGGTTGGTCTGCTTTACCTTCCCATTTTAAAATCGCCCAAAATACCAATGCAGTAAAGAATGAACTTAATGCATACACCTCACCTTCCACAGCACTATACCAAAATGAATCACTAAATGTGTATGCTAAAGCACCTACTACACCAGCACCCATCACCAAGAAAATTTGATTGCTAGTTAATTCAATACCAGATTTTGTTTCTAAAATGCGCTTTGCAAAATGGGTAATTGTCCAGAATAAAAACAAAATAGTAAAACCACTTGCAATCGCACTCATGCTGTTCACCGCCAAAGCAGCAGTTTGAGGATTGTCTCCAAAAAAGATGATAAACACCCTGCCTAATAATACAAACATCGGTGCTCCAGGAGGATGTGGAATTTGTAATTTATAAGCACTACTGATAAACTCTCCGCAATCCCAAAAGCTACCAGAAGCTTCCATCGTTAATAAGTAAACTGTACAAGCAATTAGAGTTACTGCCCAGCCTGTTAAATTGTTGATTTTCTTAAAATCCATTTTGTCCTTTTTAGTAGTTGCAAACTTAATCGAAACTGAGCAAAAAGGGAAATTTGAGCCCGGTTTAAGGATATTTTAAGATTTTAAGGTTCCCTCAAGGTTTTTTATCTTTGTGCCCCATGAGTCAAAATCGATCTGTCGCATTTCATACATTAGGTTGTAAGCTGAACTTCTCAGAAACTTCTACCCTTTCTAGACAACTAGAACTAGAAGGCTTTGAAAAGAAGCAGTTTACAGAGCAGGCAGACGTGTATGTCATTAATACCTGTTCGGTGACAGAGAATGCAGATAAAGAATGTCGTCAATTAGTTAGAAGGGTTCAAAGACTGGCTCCTGAGAGTTTTATTGTCATTACAGGATGTTATGCGCAGTTGAAACCACAGGAGATTGCCACCATACCTGGGGTAGATTTGGTTTTAGGTGCTGCTGAGAAGTTTAATTTAGTTCAACATCTTGCCAACCTTACCAAAGGTGACGAGACTAAGATTTGCAGTTGCGATATAGATACAGTATCGGGCTTTAACAGCTCTTTCTCTGTGAATGATAGAACAAGGACTTTCTTGAAAGTACAAGACGGCTGTGATTATAGCTGCTCTTTTTGTACGATTCCAATGGCTAGAGGTAAAAGCAGGAGCGACACTGTTGCTGGTGTAGTTAAACAAGCACAGGGTCTTGCTGAAAAAGGAGTGAAAGAAATTGTATTGACTGGAATTAACTTGGGCGATTTTGGTAAAGGCGGCGATGGTGGAAAGAAACATGAAGAAAGCTTCTTCGAATTGATCAAAGCATTGGACAACGATACAAATATTGAGCGATACAGAATCTCCTCTATTGAGCCGAATTTATTAACGGATGAAATTATTGCTTGGGTTGCGCAAAGTAAAAAGTTCATGCCTCATTTTCATATTCCTTTACAAAGTGGATCTGACGCAGTTTTGAAATTAATGCAACGTAGGTACAATAGCCAGTTTTATAGAGAGCGTATTGAACTTGTAAAAAAATTAATTCCAGATGCTGCTATTGGGGTAGATGTCATTGTTGGTTCTCCTGGTGAAACAGAAGCTTATTTTAAAGAAAGTTTTGATTTCATACATAGCTTAGATATCTCGTACTTACATGTATTCACTTATTCAGAACGTGCTGCTACCAAAGCATTAGACATCAAGCCTATTGTGCCCATTTCTGTACGTAATGAACGTAATAAAATTTTGCGTAATCTTTCTTATCAAAAATTGCAATATTTCACCGAAGCGCATAGAGGTGATACAAGAAAAGTACTATTTGAATCTGTTAAGAAAACTGCAGATGGTGGTATAGAAATGCTTGAAGGCTATACAGATAATTATATAAGGGTTAGTACACCCTATCGAGCGGAATGGAGTAACCAAATAGTAGATTGGATAATTTAACAAAGCAACGCTGTTAAAGAATAGAAACTTCTTCTAATTTGAATTCTACAATCATCATCATATTGATGCTTTCTAACCTTACATACACCGATTTCTTATCTGCTTTCACCACTTCGCCTCTTTGTCCCATAAACAATCCATTATTTACAGCCACTTTGGTGTTTGGTTTTATATCGCCCATATCCACCACTTGAATATTGGTATAAGATAAACCTAAATACTTTCTTATTAATTCAATTTCATTGTCTCTGATAATTGCTGGCTTCTTTTCAAAATATAAAAAACGCACTACCCCCATGGTACTAAGTACATCGTTATATTCAGCTTTGTTTGTTTTAACAAATACATAGGATTTGAAAAGTGGCTCTTCTATAATTTTTTTTCTATCGGTCCACTGGCGCTCCTTTTTTTGAGTAGGGCACCAACTTTCAATACCTTTTTGTGCAAAATACAGATCCACCTTTTTCTCCCATTTTGGCTTAGTATAAACTACATGCCAATTGCGCAATTGCTCCATGCTCTTATTTATTTTTTGCTACCATTGTGTTTTTATTGAATGCGGCCAAGATATTACTAGACTCATTCAACTGAAAATCTTTAGCTAAATCTTTGATCCAAGCTTGATAACGATCTTGCTTAGATTTATCTGGATTATTAAAGAATTTATTATAATCCGCTTTCGCAGGAGTCAATTTCAATGGTGTTTTTAATTTAAGTGCTTGTTCATTCTGTTTAGAAACTTCTTTCACTTGCTTTTTGAAAGCCTGAAACTTATCTAATCTCAGATAAACAGGTGTTTCAACCTGACTAGAAACCCATTGTAAATTTTGTTTAAAGCGATTCAATAAACTATCATTTTGAATACGTTTATTCGTTGCTTGAATGATTGGAGTCAACTGAAAACTATTTGGCCAAATTTGGTACCTTGCTTTCTCCATCTCATCCCAGTTTAAGGCTGACTCACTATCTTTTTCTCTATATTTCAAATACTCGTATTCATCTGGGAGAATCACATCAGGAACAACCCCTTTCTTTTGTGTAGAACTACCTGTAATACGATAGAATTTTTGAAACGTTAATTTAACTGCACCATATTCTGTTTGAATACCTAATGAATCTAATGGTTTACCGAATGCGACATTACGTTGAACAGTGCCTTTTCCATAGGTCGAAGTACTTCCTACTACAATACCACGCTTGTAATCTTGGATTGCACCAGCGAAAATTTCACTTGCAGAAGCACTAAATTCATTTGCCATCACAACTAATGGGCCATCGTATAAAATACCTGGCGTCTCGTCATATAAAGTTTGAGAACGACCTTCTTTATTTCTAATTTGAACAACAGGACCTTTGTCAATAAACAACCCAGCCATTTGGACTACTTCGTATAAAGATCCGCCACCATTAAAACGCACATCAATTACAATGCCTTTTACATTTTCTGCTTTTAATTTTTTTATCTCAGCAGCAACATCTTCTGAACATCTATGACCGTCTTCTCTTTCAAAATCCGCATAAAAATCTGGTAATAATATATAACCATATTTGTCTTCGCCTTTTTGAATCACCACACTTCTTGCATACCCTTCGTCAAGGATAATTTTTTCTCTGATTAAAGAAACTATTTTAAAAGAACCATCCGGTTTTCTGAAAGTCAATCTTACTTCTGTTCCTAAATTTCCTCTAATCAACTTTACCGCGTCCGTCGTTTCATAACCTGACACATCCACTGGCTCATCTGCACCTTGGGCAATTTTAACAATCACATCATTCACCACAATTTGTCCAGATTTCCATGCTGGGCCACCTGGCTGAATACTTGCTATACGTATACCAAAATCATCCTGCGCTAGCTGCGCGCCAATGCCATAAATGACACCACTCATCTGTTCTGTGAAGGATCTTTTTTCTACTGGCGCAAGGTAGTCTGTATGAGGATCCATCAATCCAGTGATTGAATTTAAGAATAGATCAAAACGTTTTTCTTTTGTAAATGTTTTTTCAAAAGATTCTAATCTTTTCTTGAATGATTTTTTTACAAAAGCTCTTGATTCCGCCTCTAAGGTTGAGTCATTTTTAAATACAAAATTTTCTTTGTCTTTATTCTTAGTCCTCTCGTCCATTAAACTTGCATATCGTTCAATGGTTCTATATTTCAACATCATTTCCCAACGCTTGGCCCTGTCTGCCTCGTCTTTAGGATAAGGCATTTTATCCATATTCAAAAGTGCAGAATCGTCTTTACTAAAATCAAATGGACGATCCATAATTTCATTAAATAAAGCATTTGCTTCTTTAATACGTCGCTCATACAATGTACTAACGGCTGGCTGGAATTCGATCGTAGCTCCATGTATTTCATCATCAATTGTCGTATTGAATTTTGAAACAGCGTCTAAATCTGATTGAAGAAATATATTTTTTTCAGGATCTAATGCTTTAAAATAAGCTGCAAAAACTTCTTTAGAAAATTCATCATCAATTCTTCTTGGACTATAGTGTTCAGATTCTAATAAATGTCCGACTGTAGACAATAATTTTCTTTGCCTTAACGCTGGAGACTCTTCAGGTTCTGTCTTAAAAGTGTTAAACGCAAAGAATAGAGCGCCAAAAAGGAATACTGTGGCAAAAACTTTCCACTTATTTTGTTTTACGTATGTCATAATATCGTGCATGTAGGATTTCAAAAATAGCGTAAAAAGGCAATCTTGCACAGCAATTTCAAATTTTAGCCCCTTTTTTACCATTATTTTATAAAAACATGCAAAACTAATTTTATAGATTACTGAATTAACGTATTTTTGCACCCCAAATGGAGGGCGTAGCTCAGTAGGTTAGAGCGACAGTTTGTGGCACTGTAGGCCGTGGGTTCGAGACCCATCGTTCTCCCACTAAAAACCTGTCCCGATTCGGGATAGGTTTTTTAGTTTTAAACTCAAAACATGAATTTTATTATCATTCCATTATTTGTTGGCGTTTTTGGTTGGTTAATGATATGGGTGTTGGTGAAATTGATTTTTTACCCATTACGACCTCTACATATAGGCACATTAAGATGGGAAAGTCTTGCCAACCAATGGATTTCTTCAATAGATTTAACAGCATTACTACCACAGATTTCTAAAAATGATAGTTTTGAGTCCTTGAAACCTGTAATCAACGAAAAATTAGACGAATTTTTTAGACATAAATTGGGTCAAAAAATGCCCATGATCTCCATGTTCATTGGCGATAAGACAATAGAAGAGCTTAAGGGCATCTTTATGGAGGAATTAGCGTTACTCTTTCCAACACTTTTAAATCAATTTAGTGCTAATCTGAATAAAGACCTTCAACGTCAATGGCAATCAAATTTTAGCGGGATTGTCTATAAGAAAATCAACAATGCCACTAAGCCATACAAATGGCTGGTATTTGGCTTGGGGCTCCTTTGGGGATTTTTAATTGCATTAATTCTTCCTCTTATTTAACCGCTTATACTTTACAAACGCCATTCTTTAAACATTAAGCCGAAATTTGTGTTATTGATTAAACAAAATTCGAGCAAACTGGTCTTATAGATCACATCAGCATATATGAAACAACTTACCATAATTTTTAGTGCATTATTGATTCAAGCTACTTTATTCGCCCAAATACCAACTGGACGTCCAGCGGGTGCAAGCGGAGCCTCCATGAATATGGGGCATTTTTACGGGAAAATAGTAGATGCCAATAAAAAGGGCATTGATGGCGCAACAGTTCAATTAAAAGGAAGCAAGTTTGACGCCACAACAAAAAAAGCTACTGAGATTATACTTGGCACAATGATTAGTGCAGCAAATGGAGATTTTAGTTTTGATAACTTATCTGTAATGGGTAATTACAAATTAATTATTTCAGGAATTGGTTATAAGAAATTAGAAAAACAAATCAGCTTTAATTTTAAACCAAATGGCAATCCACAGGATATGATGGCATTGGTGGATAAAGACTTAGGGAACATCAAGCTAGAAGAAGACCCTACACAATTACAAAGTGTTACAGTAACAAGCTCTTCTAAGCCCCAATTTGAAATGGGCATCGATAGAAAAATTTTCAATGTAGATAAGAACCTTGCTAGTACAGGTCAAACTGCTGTGGAAGTAATGAAGAATATCCCTAATTTAAACGTGGATATTGATGGCAATGTAACATTAAGAAACGCAACACCAACTTTGTTAATTGATAATCGACCAACCACATTGACGATGGATCAAATTCCATCTGACATTATTGACAGAGTAGAAATCATTACCAACCCTTCTGCAAAATATGACGCTTCTGGTGGCAATGCAGGTATTTTAAATATCGTTTTAAAGAAGAATAAAAAGAATGGGTATAATGGTGGAATAAGAACTGGTGTAGATATGCGAGGGAAAGTTACAGGTGGTGGAGATCTAAATCTTAGAACCAATAAAATAAATTTTTCTACGAGTGCAAATCTTAGAAATAATAAATCAATAAGTACAATTGATAATACTAGAGCACTACTTTTAACAGCATTGCCTACAAGTATAAGTACCTATACAGACAATGTAGGTCTGAGTGCATTTTCTTTTTATAGAGCGGGCTTCGATTACTTAATTGACAATCGAAATACTTTTTCAGTTTTTGGGAACATCGTAAAAGGAGATTTTGAAAATGCATCTACACAGAGAATTGACTCTATATTGAATGGAATTAATTATGACAATAATATACAACTTGACAATAAATCAATATTTTCTTTTTTAAATAAGGGCACTCAAGCTAGTTTCAAACACTTGTTTGCAGAAACAGGACATGAATTAAGTGCAGATTTTAATTATAATGAAAGTAACAACAATAATAACTCTTTCATTAACTCCTCAATTATAAACCAAAGAACCAGCGGTTCTGGAAGTAATAAAAATTATACTTCAAATATTGACTATGAAAGGTTATTCAAAAATAATACCAAATTTGAAGCGGGCGTAAGAATGAATAATCGAAATGAATTCAATACAAGAGATCAATACAGAAATGAAATTCTTGTAAATAGCATTAGTAACCAATTAAGGTATAGAGAAAACATATTAGCAGCTTATGTCAATTTAGGTGGTAAAAAGAAAGACCTAAGTTATCAATTAGGTTTTAGAGTCGAAAATAGAGATTACACGGTGAATGTATTAAATAAACAAGGACAAGATTCTTTAGAATCTATCATTAAGTTGCCAATTTCGCTTTTTCCAAGTGCTTTCTTAAGCTACAAATTGAATGATAAAAACGATGTTCAATTCAACTACTCAAAACGTATTAATGCGCCAAATCCTTTTCAATTACAACCATTTGCGGACTACAGTGACCCTTTGAATATTTCAGTAGGTAACCCAAAATTGAAGCCACAGTTTACACATTCATTTGAAGTCGCTTATAATAATGTTTATAAAAAAGGATCTAATTTATTAGTGACTGCTTATTATAAATATAGCACCGACCTTATCACCAACTATATCTACAAAGATATCAACCCCATTAATAACGATAGTGCCTTTTATAGTTCATTTATCAACGCCAATACATCCAAAGTTTATGGATTAGAAATTAGCAATAAAACAACGATTAATAAATGGTGGGATATCAACCTGAGTTTCAACTTATTCAAATCGGAAATCAATGCAACCATTCCAGGTCAAGATGTCAATAACAACTTAACTAGTTGGTTCAGCAAAATGAATAATAATTTTAAAATTAAAAAAGGCTTGTCTCTACAATTTAGCGGACAATATCAAGCTAAGACAATCTTACCTCCAGGCGGTAACTCAGGAGGCGGTAGAGGAAGAGGTGGATTTGGAGGTGGTGGATTTGGAGGGCCTCAGTCTACAGCACAAGGTTACAACTTGCCAAATTATGAATTTGACATAGCCATCAGAAAAGATTGGACCTTGAAAGAGGGAAGAACAGCTTCCTTAACTTTTAGTGTAAGTGACGTATTTAAAACTAGGGTTTTCCAAACTTATTCGGAGAGTTTATACTTTACCCAAAACGTAATAAGAACAAGAGATCAGCAATTCTTTAGACTAAACTTCTCTTATCGTTTTGGTAAATTTGATGTGAACTTATTAAGAAGAAAAAGTACGAAAATGCAGGACGGTGGAGGAATGGATCAAATGCTACAACAATAAATTACTCAATGGATTATTTGGAAGTTTTACCTTCCAACATTGGTACAAAAGAGAATTCTTCAAAGGATTCTCTTTTTTCTTGTCCATCCTTTTTCTTAGTGATGCGCAACATTCTCTGAGCAATGCCATCTTCCTTGTCTAATGGAATAACCATTTTCCCATTCACTTTCAATTGTGCCCATAATTTTTCAGGTATTTTAGGCGCAGCTGCAGTGATTAAAATTCTATCGAATGGGGCTACATCTGGCAAGCCTTCAAAGCCATCTCCAAAAAAGAAGTGAATATGCTTGTATTGCTTTATGTGTTCAAAGTAGGGTATCAAATCAAAAAGCTGCTTCTGTCTTTCAATGGTATATACCTTAGCCCCAACAGCCGATAATACAGCTGTTTGATACATACTACCCGTTCCTATTTCTAAAACTTTTTGTCCCGGCTTAATCTTTAACAATTGTGTCTGATAGGCCACAGTATAGGGTTGTGAAATAGTTTGATCGGCGGCAATTGGGAATGCACGGTCTTCATAAGCTATGTGATCAAATGCAGAATCTAAAAAGAAATGTCTTGGAATCGTGCCTATTGCAGACAAAACCTTTTCGTCTGTAATCCCTTTTGTTCTTAATAATTTCACTAATTCTTCGCGTCTTCCTTTATGGCGATACCCATCCACCATCTCCCTGCGCTTAGAACTTCCTGTAGGCACTATTTCTTGCATGTTTATTTTAGTTTAACTGCATTGATACAATAATGCTATTGATTTTATCTTGCAATTGAGCATACACCGTATCAAAAGAAGCCCTGTTTTCTAATTTGGCATTCACACTAAAATAGAATTTTATTTTAGGCTCCGTGCCACTTGGTCTAGCAGAAATTTTTGAACCATCTTCTGTCAAAAATTGTAAAACATTACTCTTTGGTAAATCGATTTTATTTTTCTCCCCTGTGATTAAATTAGTAGAAACTTGTAATTGATAATCTAATAAAGTTGCGACTTTCGATCCAGCGATTTGTGTAGGGGGTTGTTTTCTATACCCTTCCATCATAGCTGCAATCTCTTGTTGGCCATTCATCCCCTTCTTAGTAATGCTTATTAATGTTTCATAATAGAAGCCATATTGCATATACAACTCAATCATTTTATCAAATAGCGACTTGCCTTTACTTTTTTCATAAGCAGCCATCTCACATAATAAAGCGACCGCACTGATTGCGTCCTTGTCTCTAATTTGATCCCCAATCATTAAACCAAAGCTTTCTTCTCCTCCAATAATATAATTCTCCTTGCCTTCTTTTTCTTTGATTAATTCTGCAATCCATTTGAATCCTGTTAATACATTGTAACAAGCCACATTATTTTGTCTTGCTACTTCATTAATCATTTCGGTCGTCACAATAGTCGTGATCACCATGTCGTTTGGCTGTGCAATTCCTTTTGCTTTTCTAGCTTCCATCATATATGCAAAAGCCAACACAGCAGTTTGATTACCATTCATTAAAACCCATTCGCCTTTGTGGTTCTTAACACCAATACCTACTCTATCTGCATCTGGATCGGTCCCCAATAAAATATCCGCATCCAAGGCTTGTGCCTTTGCAAGACCGATACTCATCGTCTCACTTTCCTCTGGATTAGGATAAGCCACCGTTGGGAAATTGCCGTCTGGCGTAGACTGTTCCTCTACCACATGGACATTCTTAAAACCATAAGCTTCCAATACTTTTGGCACCAAGGTAATTCCTGTTCCATGTATTGGAGTATACACAATTTTTAAATCACTTTGTGCTGCAATCACTTCTGGATAAACACTCAAAGAAGTCAACATTTTAATGTAAGCTTCATCCATTGATGCGCCAATTAGTTCGATTAATGCATCTCCACCATTCCATTTCACTTCATCTAATGAATGTATCGCTTCAACTTCTGTAATTACATTTTTGTCATGTGGAGGAACCAACTGACCGCCATCATTCCAATAAGCTTTATAACCATTGTATTCCTTTGGATTATGTGAAGCGGTACAAACAACGCCGCCTTTGCATTTAAGATTACGAATCGCAAAACTCAACTCAGGAGTTGGCCTTAATGCCTCAAATAAATAGACCTTAATGCCATTTGCTGCAAAAACTTGTGCTGTGGTTTCCGCTAAAAATCTTGAATTATTTCGGCTATCATGTCCAACTGCAACTGAAATAGTTTCATTTGGATAAGTTTTTAATAGATAGTTTGAAAAACCTTGGGTAGCCATTCCAATTGTATACTTATTTACCCTGTTGGTTCCTACGCCCATAATACCCCTTAACCCCCCTGTTCCAAACTCTAAATTTCTATAAAAAGCGTCTTGTAAGACATCAGGTTGATTGGCTTGTAATGATCTAATTTCTTCCTTTGTTGCTTCATCGAAATTACCGTTTAACCAGCTTGTAATTTTTTGTGCTATCTCTTGACTCATAATGAACTTTTTATAACCTACATATAATAAGGGCAAATTAAATAATTCTGCTTAAAAAAGCCCATAAAACCTGCATTAGTTTGACAAGAAACTGTGTATTATTTGAGGGTATTTTAAGTACGAGACTAAAAGAAATGAATTAATTTCGTGGTTCAGTCAAATTGCATTTAACCATGGAATTCATTAGCGGTATTATTTTCCTTATCCTATCGGTCATCGCTTTTTTCAGTTTTACTAAAAAGCTGCTTGAAATTAAGCGAAATATCAATCTTGGAAGACCTTTAGAATTCAATGATCAGCCAATTGAAAGATGGAAAAATGTTTTCTTATTGGCGTTGGGACAAAAGAAAATGTTTCGCAATATCCCAGTAGCAATATTACACTTGATCATATATGTCGGCTTTATTATCATTAACATAGAATTATTAGAAATCATAATTGATGGATTATTTGGAACACACCGTTTTTTTGAACCCTATCTTGGAAGCTGTTATCCTTTCCTAATAAATAGTTTCGAAGTTTTAGCTGCATTGGTTTTAATAGCTTGTGTCGTTTTTTTATCAAGAAGAAATATTATTCGATTAAAGCGCTTTGTTAGCAATGATCTTACTGGATGGCCTAAAACAGATGCTAATTTGATTTTAGCCATTGAAATTGTGTTGATGAGTTTATTTTTGATCATGAATGCGGCGGATCCTTCTACTAATTTCATCATCTCATCATCATTGAAACCATTCTTTCAAAGTTTCACAGTACATCAATTACATGTCATTGAACAAACAGCTTGGTGGACACATATTCTTGGCATTTATGCTTTTATGAACTACTTGCCTTATTCAAAGCATTTACATATTGTATTGGCATTCCCAAATGCTTATTACGCTTCGCTTGAACCAAAGGGTAAAATGCACAATATGGTTGCAGTTCAAAATGAAGTGTTGTATGCTATGCAACCTGAATTAGCACCAACAGATGCACCAGCACCAGAAAAGTTTGGCGCAAAAGATGTGATGGATTTAAGCTGGAAGAATTTAATGGACGCATATAGTTGTACAGAATGTGGCAGATGTAGTGCTGCTTGTCCAGCAAATAGCACGGGTAAATTATTAAGTCCTCGTAAGATTATGATGGACACCAGAGATCGTCTTGAAACAGTTGGAAAGAATATTAATAAAAATGGTCAATTTGTTGATGATGGTAAAACATTATTAAATGACCATATTACAATTGAAGAACTAAGGGCATGTACAACTTGTAATGCATGCGTGGAAGAATGTCCTGTTAGCATCTCTCCTTTGGATATTATATTAGAGTTGAGAAGGTCATTGATTATGGAGGACAGCAATGCCCCAGCAGAATGGAATGGCATGTTTAGTAATATTGAAAATAATTTTGCTCCTTGGAAATTCGCTCCAGACGATAGAGACGCATGGACAAAGCAAGCATAAAATAAAGCACTATGAAAGTATCAACAATGGCAGAAATGATGGCTGCAGGAACCAAACCAGAAGTTTTATTTTGGGTAGGCTGTGCCGGAAGCTTTGATCAGAGAGCACAAAAAATTACAAAAGCCTTTGCTACAATTTTAGACAAAGCTGGTGTAGTATATGCAATTCTTGGTAAAGAGGAAGCTTGTACCGGTGATCCTGCGAGAAGAGCAGGAAACGAGTTCATGTTTCAAATGATGGCCTATCAAAACATACAAGTGATGAATGCCTATGAGATTAAGAAAATTGTCACTACCTGCCCACATTGTTTCAATACATTGAAAAATGAATACCCTGCACTTGGTGGCAACTATGACGTCATTCATCATACGCAGTTTTTACAGGAACTAATTGAAAATGGAAAGATCAAAATTTCTGATAGCAATGAATGGAAAGGAAAAACAATAACTTACCATGATAGTTGTTATTTGGGAAGATCAAACGATATCTATGAGGCACCAAGAAAAGTACTTGAAACATTGGATATTGAATTAAAAGAAATGCGCAGATGTAAATCTAAAGGACTTTGCTGTGGTGCTGGTGGTGCACAAATGTTTAAGGAAGAAGAAAAAGGAACAACAAGGATCAATATGGACCGTGCTGATGAAGCAATTGAAACAAAAGCAGACTTTGTAGCAAGTGCTTGCCCTTTCTGTAATACCATGATGACCGATGGAATTAAGAATAGAGATGAAGAAGTGAAGACAGAAGTATTAGATATCGCTGAAATCATTGCTAAAGCAATACAATAAATTTATTATGGTTGACTTACCTACTATACTACCCAAGAATTTCCACCCTCAATCCAGAGTTTGGGTCTACCAAGCGAACAGGACATTTACAATGGGTGAGATTTTTGAATTAGAACCTTTACTTGAAGATTTTGTGGCAAGTTGGAAGAGTCATGGAGCTGCTGTAAAAGGATACGCGACCGTTTTATATGGTCAATTCATTCTTATCATGGCAGACGAGACAGCTACAACAGTTGGCGGATGCAGCACAGATAGTTCTGTTCATGTGATCAAAGCCATTGAACAAATGACAGGTGTTCAAATGTTCAACAGGACACTTTTAGCCTTCTATATAAAAGATAAAGTTCAAACCGTTCCTCAAGCACAATTAAATTACGCACTTGAAAATGGCTTGTTAGCATTGGATACACTTTACTTTAATAATCTAGTAAACACAAAAGCAACCCTAGAAACAGAATGGCTTCAGCCTATTGCAAAAAGCTGGCTTGCTAAAACAATCACTGTAAAATAAATTAAAATGAGCGAGTATACCGTATATGCCATACCAAATTGC
The DNA here is from genome assembly GCA_964560215.1 of uncultured Sediminibacterium sp. Taxonomy (GTDB): domain Bacteria; phylum Bacteroidota; class Bacteroidia; order Chitinophagales; family Chitinophagaceae; genus Sediminibacterium. Next base: position 21,434 of record CAZLKW010000011.1, read on the forward strand.
AATACCGTAAAAAAGGGATTGGATTGGTTGAAAGCAAACAAAATCGAGTACGCCTTTCATGATTATAAAAAGCAAGGCATTACCAGTTCACAACTTACCAAATGGAGTAAACAAATTGGCTGGGAAGCATTGATCAATAAAAAAGGAACTACCTGGAAACTATTAGGACCAGAGGTGCAGGCTACTATCACCAATCAAAAAGCTGCCATTGCTATAATGGCCGAAAAAACATCTATAATACGTAGACCACTTATTGAAAAAGACGGTAATATCATTGCGTTGGGTTTCGACGAAGCTGAATACAAGAAAGCATTCAAAAAATAAAATCATTTGATTTAGATACTACTAAAAAAGCCTCCGAATATTTGGAGGCTTTTTTATACAACGTATTTGACCAAGCAGGTTGGTATAGATTTATTATTTCAAATTAGCAGCTAAGAACTTATCCAAATCAGCACCTCTTAAATCTCTAGCAACAATTTTTCCATTGCCATCAATTAAAAAGCTTGCCGGGATACTTTGAATGCCAAATTGAGCAGCAACAGCATTGTTCCAATACTTTAAGTCACTCACATGATTCCATGCAAGGCCATCTTTCTTAATCGCCTCTAACCATTTTGCTTTGTCCTGATCTAAAGAAACACCCAACACCGTAAAGTTTTTTGACTTGTACTTATTGTATGCTTTCACCACATTTGGATTCTCAGCTCTGCAAGGACCACACCAGCTTGCCCAAAAATCAACCAATACATACTTCCCTCTTAAAGAAGATAAAGTAAATGGCTTGCCGTTTGGATCATTCTGTGTGAAATCAGGTAATAAAGAGCCAACTTGACCAAAAACACTAGATGCAATTGTTTTGTCAATGAATTCGGCAAAAGGTCCTTTCTTAGCAGGGCCTTCTAGTCCTTCATAAATGGTTACAAGATTATCTTTTACTTCTGGAAAAATATTAGAAAACTGCAACAACATTAATGTCGTTACGGGTGATGCAGCATTGGCTTTGCTTAATTTATTGAAGCTTTCAATAATTTCTTTTGATTGAGCTTGCGCCATCTTATTCAAAGAATCTTTTTTTGTTGTATTTTTTTCTTGACTAATCGCTTGCATATTCATCACATAAGGCATCATCTTTGGATTTAATGCTGCCATATATACATTATATACATCATGATTTACAGATCCTGTTACTTTAATCCCTGGCATGTTTTGTACATCACCCTCAATGGATACATTTTCGTTACCAACAAAAATTGGCAATTTCTGTGGCACCCCATCTATACTCAACACCATCAAATTTGGAAAAGGTAATTCCGCTTTTAAGTTAAAACTGCCTGCAATAAATTTTCCAGCACTTAACTCTTTATTAGATACACCATCAATTAATACAATCGAAGATGAATCTTTAACATTAGCCAATTTACCTTGAATTGTCAAAGATTGTGCATTCAAAAATGGAGCAACAAATAACAATGCAAATGCGATTATATTTTTTTTCATAGAATTTTGTTCGTTTATAAGACTCAAATATAGAAATTAAATGTGGTTGGGGCTAGGCTTTATGTCTCTTTTCTAATATTTTAACAACATCGCTTAATTTATATCCCTTCGCTTGTAATAACATTAGATAATGGAATAAAAGATCTGCTGATTCTTCTAAAAACAGGTTGTCATTATTGTCTTTAGCTTCAATAACAACCTCAACAGCTTCCTCTCCCACTTTTTGAGCAATTTTATTGATGCCTTTTGCAAAAAGACCGGCTACATAAGAACTTTCCGGCGTAGCGGTTCTTCTTTGCTCAATAACTTGTTCCAAATTGGCAATAAAGCCCAATTCATTCAGTTTATTATCAGCCCCCCAACAGGTATCAGATCCTGTATGACAAACTGGGCCTGCCGGATGCGCTTGAACCAATAAAGTATCCTGATCACAGTCCAAAGCCATACTGATATAGTTTAAATGATTACCACTTTCCTCACCCTTAGTCCAGAGCCTATTTTTTGAACGACTAAAGAATGTTACTTTTTGTAAAGATAAAGTTGCATCCACTGCAGCTTGATTCATAAATCCCAACATCAAAACATTTTTTGTTGTCGCATCTTGTACAATTGCAGGAACTAGTCCATCTGCATATTTTGAAAAATCGATATTCATAATTTATATTTAATAAGTTTATAATCGAATTGGAATTCCATTCTCTTTTAAGTAATGTTTTAGATCCGGGATAGCAACCTCTTTGTAATGAAAGATACTGGCAGCCAATGCAGCATCTGCCTTACCTTTTGTAAATACGTCTAAAAAATGGGCTTCAGTTCCGCCACCACCAGATGCAATAATGGGCACAGGTAGTAATTCGGCAAGTTGGGCAGTAATATCTAAAGCAAAGCCTTGCTTTGTCCCATCATGGTTCATGGAGGTTAATAAAATTTCACCTACGCCTAAATCCACCGCTTCCTTTGCCCAATCAAGCACTAATTTATCCGTCTTGGTCCTTCCCCCGTTTAAATACACATACCAATTGTTATCTGCTTCACATTTAGCATCAATGGCTAATACCACACATTGACTACCGAAATTTTTAGCAAAACGATTGATAGTAGATGGGTCCATGAAGGCAGCTGTGTTGATTGAAATTTTATCAGCTCCGTTTTGTAATAAAACGCTTACATCTTCTTCTGTTTTAATGCCTCCCCCAACAGTAAAAGGTATATTGATTCTATGTGCAATTTTATTCACCAATTCACTTAAGGTCTTTCTTTTCTCAACAGTCGCTGTGATATCAAGAAATACCAATTCATCTGCACCTTGGCTTGCGTACAAAGCACCCAATTCAATAGGATCACCTGCATCCCGAATTTGTTCAAAGTTGACTCCTTTGACAGTTCGGCCATCTTTGATATCTAAGCAGGGTATGATTCTTTTTGTTAACATAATTTCATTGATATAGTACAATCGATTTATTTGAACTTTCTAAGGTTGATTTTAAAATTTTGAAAGTTCGTCTAAACTAATTTTATTTTCATAAATCGCTTTCCCCACAATGGCTGCAGCACAGCCTATACGCTTTAAATCTTCTAAGTCTTTCAATTGACTAACTCCTCCGCTCGCAATCAATTGAAGGGTAGGTAATTTTGTGATCATTTTTTGATACAATTGTAAAGAAGGGCCTTCTAGTTTACCATCCTTTTGGATATCTGTGCAAAAAATCTGAGCTACACCTTTATTCAAATATGAATCGATAAAATCATAGACATCTATATTGGTTTTTTCAATCCAACCTCCAACAGCAATTTTCTCTTCATACACATCTGCACCTAACATAAATAGGGAAGCACCAAAACGAGCAATCCACTCTTCAAATGTTGCTCTACTCTTTACGGCAAGACTACCAATTGTTGCATAGGTAGCACCCGTATCTAAAACGGTTTTTAAGGTTGCTTCGGTTTTAATACCGCCGCCAAAATCTATTTTCAAACTTGTTTTGTTGGCAATTTTTTCTAACACCTTCCAGTTAACCACTTCTCCTGCTTTAGCGCCATCTAAATCCACCAAATGCAATCGCATTAAGCCAATTCCTTCAAATTGCTTGGCTACTTCTAAAGGGTCCTCGTTATAGATCTTCTTTTGGGCATAATCTCCCTCGGTCAATCTAACGCATTTCCCTTCTATTAAATCTATGGCTGGTATAATTTGCATATCGTAATAATTAAAGCGCTAAGAAATTTTGAATAATTTTTTCGCCCACTGCTGCAGATTTTTCTGGATGAAACTGTACCCCATAAAAATTATTTTTATGGAGCGCACTGCTATAGTCCTGTATATAATTGGTGGTTGCGATGCTGTTATTGCCTAGGCCAGCATAGTACCCATGTACAAAGTAGGTGAAACTGTTTTTTGCAACTCCATTGAATAAATCTGTCTTTAAATTACTTATCGTATTCCATCCAATCTGAGGGACTTTAATCGTTGCTTCATTCGATTTAAATGCTAGTACTTGCTCGTCAAAAATCCCTAAACAAGGCGTATTGTTTTCAGCTGAATGTTGACACATCAATTGCATTCCTAAACAAATACCCAAGACAGGTTGTTTTAAAGAACAAATAAGTTGATCTAAATTTCTAGCTTTCAAATAAGCCATCGCCGTGCTTGCTTCACCCACACCAGGAAAAATAACTTTATCAGATGTTGCCAGGACCGATGGGTCATCTGTCACAGTTGCTGTAACACCCAATCTTTCTAATGCATAGAGCACCGACTGAATATTGCCTGCATTGTATTTTATAATCGCTATTTTCATATAGTCTGTTTGAGTAACTAGTTGCCTAATACCTCGTTTAAAAATTGAGCAGTTGTTGATTCAACATCTTTTCCCTTAGATAAAGCTTGTATATAAGCAGATCCGATGATGGCACCATTTGTATACACATTCACTGCATCAAAACTTTCTTTGTCTTTAATGCCAAATCCAACTAAGATTGGATTATTCAGATTCATCGATTTTAATTTCTCTAGGTATAAAGCCACTTTAGTAAAATCTTTGTCAGTTCCTGTTGTGGCAGATGAACTTACAGCGTATAAAAATCCAGTGCTTAAACTATCCAGCTTCCTCAATCTTTCTTCTGGGGTTTCAGGGGTTACTAAAAAGATAAAATCTAAACCATTGTCTTTGATTGTCATACCATATTCAGCTTCAAATTCATATAAGGGCAAGTCTGGCAAAATCAACCCATCTACTCCTACTTCTTTTGCTTTTTTACAGAAAGCCTCAAATCCGTATTGTAAAATTGGATTCATATAACCCATCAATACAACAGGTATATGAATTTTTTGACGCATCGTTGCTAATTGTTCAAATAAAATATCAATAGTCATGCCATTACCAAGTGCAATAAGACTACTATTTTGAATTACTTCTCCATCTGCTAGTGGGTCGCTATAAGGCATACCCAATTCAATAATATTGGCACCGTGCTTTTGTAAACTACCCATCACTTCAAATGTACTATTTAATTGAGGATAGCCTGCAGTGCAGTATACATTTAAAACACGCGCATTTTTTTCTTTAAACAAATCTACTAACCTTGACATATTTTAATTTTTTCAAGAAACGTTTTGGTCCGTTTCAAATGACAATTATTATTTTAAATCCATTGCTTGCATATAAGTCGCTAAATCCTTGTCTCCTCTCCCACTTAAACAAACAATAACGACATCTGTTGGTTTAAGATTCATTTTCGGTAATACAGAGAAAGCATGAGCTGTTTCAAGAGCAGGGATAATTCCTTCGATTTCAGATAAATGAAAAGCCCATTCTAATGCTTCCTCATCTGTCGCACTCATAAAATTGCCCCTTTTGCTTTCATATAAAAATGCATGCAATGGTCCAATACCTGGATAATCTAGACCAGCAGAAATACTATGCGGCTCTACAACCTGACCATCTTTTGTTTGCATTACAATACTCTTACTACCATGAAGGATCCCAGTACTTCCCAATTGAGTGGTTGCAGCACTCATGCCAGAATGCACGCCATGTCCAGCTGCTTCTACCGCAACCAATTCTACAGATGGCTCATTCAAAAAATGGTAAAAAGCACCTGCGGCATTACTACCACCTCCTACACAGGCCACCACATGAGTTGGCAATTCAGTACCAGTTTTATCTTTTAATTGTGTACGCATTTCTGCACTAATCACACTTTGAAAACGTGCTACCATATCTGGATAAGGATGTGGCCCTACCACACTCCCGATAATATAATGTGTTGTATCAGGCTCATTGATCCAAGCACGTATCGCTTCATTCGTGGCATCTTTCAATGTTTTACTACCACTGGTTGCAGGTACCACTTTCGCGCCTAACATTTTCATCCTTGCAACATTGGGCGCTTGTCTTTCGATATCTTTCTCTCCCATATACACCACACATTCCATACCTTTCAAAGCACATACTGTTGCAGTTGCTACACCATGTTGACCAGCACCTGTTTCAGCAATAATTTTTTTCTTACCTAATCTTTGAGCTAAAATAATTTGACCAATGGTGTTGTTTATTTTATGCGCCCCTGTATGACATAAATCTTCTCGCTTTAAATAAATTTGTGCGCCGATTTCTTCACTCAATCTAGCTGCATAAAACAAAGGAGTCGGCCTGCCTACATAATCTTTCAATAAAGCGGCAACTTCGGCTTTAAATGCAGGATCTTCCATTATTTCCAAGTACTGCGTTTTCAAGGTCTCCACATTCCCATAGAGCATTTCCGGAATGTACGCGCCACCAAATGCACCATAATACCCCTCTATATTGGGTTGTTGATAATTAATGGATTCGTTAAATGAATGCATGTATAAAAGTTTTAATTTTTTCTAAATTTTTTATTCCTGGCGCTAATTCAAATTGACTATTTAGATCTAAGGCTTCCAAGGTCTTACCCGCTTTCGTTTTTTCCATCACTTGCACACCTTGTATATCATTGGGGCCGATTCCACCACTTAAAAAATAAGGTTTTGGAATACTGGTTCCCTTTATTAATTCCCAATTAAAATGTTGACCCGTTCCACCGTATAAAACACTATCTGTATCAAATAAGAAATAGTCCACTACATTTTCAAATGGAGCAAAAGCTGGCACTGCAGCACCTACTCTAAAAACTTTAATGGTTTTCACATGTTGGCGAACAGCTGTACAAAATGCTGGCGTTTCGTCTCCATGTAATTGTACCATATCCAATCCAGCACTATTTACAACACGCAGTAACTCGGCTAATTCCATATTCACAAATACGCCCACTTTTTTCGCAGCTACTGGCTTGAAATTTTCCAAATCAGTTAGGCTTAATTTTTCCAACACATAACGCTTTGAATTTGGGTAAAAAATAAAGCCAATGTATTGTACCCCCATTGCTTCCAAAGCATGAGCCTGTGTTATATCAGTGATACCGCAAACTTTAAACTGCATGACTGTTTGTTTTAATTGCTTGTACAAAGGTTTCAAATGCCACTGCTGGATGTTCCTGTTTCATAAAGAACTCACCCATTAAAAAACCATTGAAACCTTCTTGCTTTAATAGCTTGAAAGTTTCTATACTATAAATGCCACTCTCAGCGATACTTAATTTCCCTTTTGGTAACTGATTTTTAAGTGCTAAGCTATGCTCGATATTGACTTCAAATGATTTTAAACTTCTATTATTGATGCCTACAAAATCCACTTCATCTGTAACATGCCCCAATTCAATCTCATCATGAATCTCTAATAATACTTCCAAGCCTAGGCTTTTAGCAAAGCTGGCTAAAGATTTCGTCTGTTTAGGAGTTAAACATGCTGCAATTAATAAAATGACTGAAGCGCCATAGGCCTTCGCTTCAATCAATTGAAATTCCTCTATAATAAACTCTTTTCTTAATACAGGAATTGGATTTTTAACTGCAATTGTCAAGTCATCAATATGGCCACCAAAAAAATGATGGTCAGTTAAAACAGAAATGCCCGCAGCACCAAATTGCGTATACGCATTTGTCACATCTGCTACAGAAGCTTTGTCATTGATGACACCTTTAGAAGGGGATTGTCTTTTAAACTCTGCGATAATACCAGTCAACTGTGGATTCAATAAATTTGACTTTAATGAATAGCTTTGTTGAACAAATAAAGGCATCGCTTCTAATGTGGCAATACTTATTTGTTGTTTCCTTTCGGCAACTTCGATCTTCTTGTGCTCAACAATTTTGGCTAATATATTCGTACTCATTATTGTAGGCTAATTAATTGCTTTAATGAATTGTTTGCAGCGCCAGATTCTAAACTCAATACGGCTGCTTGAAATGCAGCTTCATAATTTTCATATTGACCTGTTACTTGAAGCGCCATTGCAGCATTTGCTAGCACGACAGCATTTTGAGACCAAGTACCCTTGCCTTCAATGATATTTTTAAATAAAGCAGCTGCTGCTTCAACCGTATCTCCGCCATGCAATTCTTCTGCAAATACTTTACGTTTCCCAAGTTGATAAGGCGTCATAATAAACTCCCCTTTATTGGTAATTATTTTAGTATCGGTAGTGAGTGAAATTTCATCGTATCCATCTAAACTATGAATCAATGTAAATTCCTTACCCAAAGATTGCATGGCATAATTATACATTCTCGCCATCTCTAAATTATACACCCCAATCAATTGATAAGCAGGCTGAGCAGGGTTTACAATAGGACCCAACATATTAAAAAATGTCCTAAGTCCAATATTTCTTCTGATAGGTCCGACCGCTTTTAATGCAGGATGAAATAAGGGGGCGTGTAAAAAACAAATTCCTGCAGTTTTAACTTCAATCTTTAAAGCCGCTTCCTCATTTTTAAACTTGTAACCCAATTGTTCCATCACATTCGATGAGCCACTCACACTTGATGCCCCATAATTACCATGCTTCACAACAGGCTGACCTGCGCCGGCTACAATAAAACATGCCAAAGTTGAAATATTGAATGTGTCTTTACCATCTCCACCTGTTCCAACAATATCTATTGCATTATCAATACCTAAATTCAAAGGAACAGCTAAGGATAATAAAGCATCTCTAAAACCCATCAATTCATCGATGGTGATACTTCGCATTAAATACACGGTGACAAAGGAAGTCACTTCGTGTTCATTGTAGGCGCCTTGAGAAATTTGTAGCAAGACCTCCTTAGCAGCTTCTCTGCTCAAAGTCTTATGTTCAAATAAATATTGTAAAATCTTTTTCATCTTGTATAAATATCTAAAATTAGTTTTTCAACCAGTTTGCAATTATTTTAGCCCCTTCTGGTGTTAAAACACTTTCTGGATGGTATTGTACTCCTTTTACATCAAACTCTTTATGCTCCAAAGACATGATATAACCTTCCGCATCTTTTGAAGTAACCTTTAGAGAAGATGGAAGATCCGACTCGTTCACTACCCAACTATGGTATCTGCCAACATTAAATGTGGTTGGCAAGCCTTCAAACAAAATAGATTCAGCGATTAATTCAACGGGTGTTGCAATGCCATGGTATACTTTAGATAAATTAGTTAAGCTTCCTCCAAATGCTTCTGCGATCGCTTGTTGACCTAGACAAACTCCAAAAATTGATTTAGAGGCAGCATACTCCTTTATCAAAGGCAAAAGCAATCCTGACTCAGATGGGATTCCTGGGCCCGGTGATAGTAAAACCTTATCATAGGCTTTTACTGCTTCCAAAGGAATCTCGTCGTTTCTAAACACCTCCACCGTCGCATTAGATTGCTCCTTAATTAGTTGGACCAAATTGTACGTAAAGGAATCGTAATTATCAAAAACTAATATTTTCATCTTGTCTTATTTAAATTTTTTCAGCCAAAACAATGGCCGTCTTTAATGCATTCAATTTATTGTTCACTTCTTGTAATTCACTTTCTGGTTGACTTGCCGCTACTACGCCCGCACCTGCCTGATAAGTCAATGTGTTTTGTTGACTTAAAAATGTACGAATCATGATTGCTTGATTACAACTGCCATCAAAACCAACAAATCCAATACAACCCCCGTAATAAGACCTCTTGGTAGACTCTATTGCATCAATTAACTGCATCGCTTTAAATTTAGGCGCTCCACTCAAGGTCCCAGCAGGAAATGTTTTTGCAATCAAATGAAACGGATTAGCGTCTGGTGCTACTTTGCCTTCCACTTCACTCACTAAATGAATTACATGACTATAATAATGTACTTGACGATATTGTTTTACTCGAACTTCAGTACATACCCTACTTAAATCGTTTCTTGCCAAATCGACCAACATCACATGCTCTGCATTTTCTTTTGGATCATTTAACAATTCTTGCGTCCTTGCTGCATCAATAGTTTCGTCACCCGAACGCTTAAAGGTTCCTGCAATAGGATGCACCACCGCTTTCCCACCTTTTATAATGATTTGTGCTTCTGGAGAAGAGCCCATTAACTTATAATCACCATAATCAAAAAAGAACAAATAAGGGGAAGGATTAATACTCCTTAAAGTTCTGTATACATTGAACTCGTCCCCTTTAAATTGTTGTTGAAATCTTCTACTCAATACAATTTGGAAAACATCTCCACGCATACAATGTTGAATCCCTTTTTGAACAGCAGCTCTATAAGCCTCATCTGTAAAGTTGGAAGACTCTTCCCCAACTATACTAAATGGATATTGAGGCACATCTTTACTTTTAATATAAGAAAGCAATACGTCTAACTCAGAATCGATTCCTTGAATTTTATTTTCACAGATATACAATTCATCTTTAAAATGATTGAAAGCAATTACATACTGGTATAAACGATAACGCATTAAAGGGATAGCCGGAACCCCCTCTTTAAATTCAATGGTATCAAAAAAAGGAATGGCATCATAGGTGGTATATCCATATAGACCTTGTGCAAATGTCGCTTCTTTCTGTGTGGAAGGTTCAATATCAAAATGTTGCATATAAGCCCAAATTCTATCAGGTGCATCTTGTACATTTTTAATCAATTCTTTTTGAGGATCTTGTTTGGGGTATTTATATTCAATTTCATTTAAACTTGAAATTTCGATACCACCAATTGCATTTACCCCAATAAAAGAATAACTATTTTCAGCAGCATGTGAATCTGTGCTCTCTAATAAGATCGTATCTCTAAACCGATCTCTTAATCGGAGATAGATTCCAACAGGTGTAAATGTATCGGCTAACATTTTAGTCACCTCTGTTTGTAGCTTCATTTTTTGCATCTTCTTCTCTTAGTTGAACTTTCTTAAAAAAATAAACCCCGACAGCTGCTGTCGGGGTTTATATATAAGTTGACAATCATGGTCATGTCACTACAATACCCCAACGGAGTTTGTATGCCACCACCAAAAATTGTTTATTGTTTTCATTAGAATACAAAATTAAGGTATTCGTTATTTTTCACCAAAAAAACATACCATCCCCAACTATCAACTGTTAGGCTTATAAAACGCCCTTGGTACTTGGCAGGGCATCACTTGCAGGATTCCTTTTTACAGCCATTTTAATCGCTTTCGCAAAGGCTTTAAAAATAGCTTCAATCTTATGATGTTCATTATCGCCCTTGCAACTTATATTGATATTCGCCTTAGCTGCATCACTAAAGGACTTGAAAAAATGGAAAAACATCTCTGTAGGCATCTCTCCAATCTTTTCTCGTTTAAAGTCTGCGTCCCAAACGATCCAATTTCTTCCACCAAAATCAATTAACACTTTTGCTTCGGCCTCGTCCATTGGAATCGCAAAACCATATCGTTCCATTCCTCTTTTGTCCAATAATCCTTTTGCAAACGCCTCGCCTAATGCAATACCCACATCCTCAATGGTATGGTGCTCATCTATATGCAAATCGCCATCACATTGAATGGTCATATCCAAAGCGCCATGTCTAGCAATCTGCTCCAACATATGATCAAAAAAACCCAAACCTGTATGAATTGTGGCATCCCCTTTCCCATCTAAATTTAATTCAACATGTATCTTGGTTTCCTTGGTATTTCTTTCATGTACCACTTTTCTTAAACCTAATTTTAAGAAACTATAAATGTCCTCCCAATTCGATGTTTCAAATGCGATAATTGGTCTTAAAGCAATTTCTTGTTCAGGAGTCAATGAATGCAAATTGGATTTTAAATAGATGGCTTTACATCCTAAATTTTTTGCCAATTCAATATCAGACCAGCGATCCCCAATCACATAGGAAATACTAAGGTCGTAATTTGAGTCTTCTAATAAATGATTCAACAAACCTATTCCAGGTTTCCTTGTTGGTGCATTGTCTTTAGCGAAACTGGTATCAATTAATATTTCATCAAATTCAAAACCTTCCCCTTTTAAGGTACGTAACATTAAATCCTGGTAAGGCTTAAAAGTTTCTGTTGGATAAGAAGCGGTACCAAGTCCATCTTGATTGGTCACCATCACTTTATAGTACCCAAAATCATTCGCAATTTTTTTTAAATTCGAAATCACTCCAGGCACAAAAACAGTTTTGTCGATATGATCTATCTGAAAATCTGTTGCTGGTTCTTCTAAAACCACCCCATCTCTATCAATGAATAAAATTGGACGCATATTATAATGAGTTATTTTTTCTTTTTAGCGGCCTGTACTTGTGCTATTGTGACTGCACTTGCTTTATTGGACCAGCTATTTCTAATATAAGTTAACAAATCTGCTATTTCATTGTCCTTCAAATCTGGACTGGCTGTCATAGCATTGCTATAATAAAAGCCATCTAATGCAACACGTTCATTGTATCCATTACGGATAATACGAACTAGTCTTGTAATATCATTTCCTACGACATTGCTTGCGGCATCTAAAGGTGCATTCATATTTGGAACGCCTCCGCCATCGGCTTGATGACAAGCAAGGCATTTGGCTTCATATATTTTTTTACCTTTTTGCATGTTCTGCGCAGACGCAGTTACGCCTACAAAAAAGAAAGCCAATGAAATAAAACAAGCTATTTTAAAATGATCTCTACCCATGACTTATTTATTAAAACTGATTTTAAATATCGCACCCTTGCTATCATCACTAACATACAAACTACCATCTGGGCCTTCTGCTAAACCACAAGGTCTAGCTTTAGCGGCTCTTGGGCTTTTATTATTATCTGCACCAGCAAATCCATTTGCGAAAATTTCCCATTCACCTGCTGGTTTACCATTATTAAAGGGTACAAAAGCTACAAAATAACCTTCTTGAGGTAATGGCGCTCTATTCCATGAACCATGGAAAGCAATGAATGCACCTTCTTTATATTTTGATGGAAATTGATTACCCTTATAAAACAATAAGGCCATTGGTGCCATATGCGCTGGAAATGCAACCAATGGATCCAATGCATTTTTACCACCTTCTAATTTACCATCACCACCATATTCTGGTGATAGAATTTTTTTCTTTTGGAAAGGATCATAATACACATAAGGCCATCCACAATCATCTCCTTCTTTCACTTCATACATTGTTTCTGCTGGAAGTTCCGCATTTTGTGCATTCGTGTACATCGTTGGATAAAAAGTATTCAATTGGTCACGACCATGTTGTGTTACAAATAAACTATTTGTTTTGTTATTCCAGTCTAAGCCAATGACGTTTCTTAAACCAGTTGCATATCTTTTACCTTCTGCATAAGATTGATTCTCCTTACTGCCATCAAATTTCCAAATACCACCTGCAGAATCTAAGATAGGACAAGGCATCATGCCTTTAGAACCAACTGACCTGTCTTTTTCTTGACAAGCATTTGAATATGCACCAATATTTACGTAAATATTTCCTTTTGTATCTAAGGTGATTGATTTTGAAGCGTGTTGTCTTCTGCTGTGCAAATCTTTTATGATTGTTTTTGGCGCTGTCGGATTAAGCACTTCGCCTTTTGCATCTAGTTGGTACAAATAAACAGCATCATCCGAACTAGCATATAATTGATCGCCTTTTACATAAATTCCTGTTCCACCATATTTTCCCCAACCACTAATTTTTTCTGCAAGACCATCACCATTTGCATCTTCCATACGAACGATACTTTGCCCTGCCTTATTAGGATAATTCAACTTGGCAAACAAAACCCCTTGTTCATTGATTGTAATATGTCTTGCAGCACCAATTTGGTCTGCAAATAAAGTAGCAGAAAATCCTGCAGGCAATCTTAATCCCGCATTGTCTTGTGCATTTACTGAAAAGGCAAAAGCGCAAGCCAATAATACGTTGCTAAATTTATACATGATTATTTAATTTATTTTTTATTTATTATTTAAAAGCTTATTCAAATGTGTTTGTAATCCATTGGTACATTGCATCTACCAATGCTGTATTTTCTTGCTCCGTACCTACCGTAATTCTAAGGCTATCTTCACATAATTCCAAATTAGACCTATCTCTTACAATAATTCCTTCGGTTAATAAATACTCATATAATTTTCTTGCATGTGGAATTTTGACAAACAAAAAATTTGTATCAGAAGGAAATACTCTGATCACATGTGGCATGGATGAAATTACTTCTGCAAGTGCGATACGCATGTCCACCAATAGTTTGATCATATCATTCACTTGTCCCACTTCTTCCAAAGCTTGCAATGCCAATTCTTGTGTAACGATATTGATATTATAAGGCGCTTTCACCTTATTCATGAAGCCAATAATTTCGGGGCTTGCAAAACACATACCCAATCTTAACCCAGCCAATCCCCAAGCTTTACTTAAGGTTTGCAATACTACAAGATTTGGATAGTCTATTAATGATTGAACAAAAGATTTTTGTTTTGAGAAATTAATATAGGCTTCATCTACCACAACGATTCCATCAAAATGATTTAAAATGGTTTCGATATCAATACGATCTAATGAATTACCAGTTGGATTATTTGGAGAGCAAATCCAAATAATTTTAGTACGCTCATTAACCAATTGTTCAATATGCGCCACATTCAATTGATAATCCACTAATAATGGGGCTTTCTGTATTTCAATATCATTGATGTTTGCACCAACCTCATACATAGGATAGGTAGGAGGACAAATAATAATATTGTCTTTCCCAGGCTCACAAAATGTTCTAAATAAAATGTCGATACATTCATCACTTCCATTACCCAAGAAAATTTGATTGGCTTCAATTTGTTTTACAAATGCCAACTTCTCTTTTACTTGCAATTGATAAGGATCAGGATATCGATTGTACCATTTTGTCAATGGTGATCCTAAACTATTCTCATTAGCATCTAATAAAACTTTTGCTTCACCCGTATATTCATCTTTTGCAGAAGAATAAGGCTTTAAAGTTTTGATATTTGGCCTAACAACTTTATCTAATTCAAATCCCATCGTACCTCATTTAAATGTTCTTAAAATTACATTTTTGATTCAATATCTTTCACTCTTATTGCAACAGCTTGAGCATGTGCTTCCAATTGCTCCCCTGTCGCCATTTGAATGACAGTTTGTGCTATATTTTTCAAGCCTGTTTCAGTTAACTGCTGGAAGGTAATTTTCTTAACAAAACTATCTACACTCACCCCACTATAGGCTTTAGCATGTCCGTTGGTAGGTAAAGTGTGATTGGTGCCACTTGCATAATCCCCTACAGATTCAGGGGAATAATTACCTATAAAAACAGAGCCAGCATTGATGATTTTTTCTGCTACAACCAATGCATTGTCTACTGACAAAATAAGGTGTTCAGGTGCATATGCATTGATCATTTGAATTGCATCCTCCCTAGCCTCAATCACGATTGCTTTTGAATTCTCTAGCGCTTTATCTGCAAATGCTTGTCTAGGCAAAGTCGATAATTGTAAATTCAGTTCGGCTTGCACTTGGTCTACTATGTTTTTATTTGTTGCAATCAATAAAACTTGACTATCTATGCCATGCTCGGCTTGTGACAATAAATCTGCTGCCACAAAAGAAGGGATCGCCGTTTCATCTGCATAAACACAAACCTCACTAGGACCAGCTGGCATGTCTATTGCTACCCCTTGTTGTTGGATTAATTGTTTGGCAGCAGTTACATATTGATTACCTGGCCCGAATATTTTGAACACTTTTGGAACCGTTTCAGTTCCATAAGCCATGGCTGCAATGGCTTGAACCCCACCAATGGTGTAAATCTGATCAATACCAACCAAATTTGCAGCATATATTATAGCGGGATCAATTGTTTCATCTTTTCTTGGAGGTGTACATAAAACAATTTCTTTGCAACCCGCCAATTTTGCTGGAATACCCAACATCAAAACGGTTGAAAATAAAGGTGCAGTTCCACCTGGGATATAGATACCCACTTTTTCGATACCCACGGCTTTTCTCCAACACCAAACACCAGGCATGGTCTCTATTTTTTCTTCTTTCTTTAGTTGTGCCTGATGAAATATTTCAATATTTACTTTAGCAGATTGTATAGCAGTCTTGAGCGCCGCTGAAACCAATTGTTCTGCCTCCTGAACCATTGCAGGATCTATCGCAATTGTTTTTAATTGTACCTGGTCAAATTCTAAACTATACTTATACAAAGCAGCATCGCCTTCATTGGCAACAGCCTCTAAAATTGTTTGAACTTTTGGCAATAATAAAGCAGCATCAAAACTTGGACGTTTTAACAACCATTCCCAATCCTGCTTTTTTGGTTCTTCAAATACTTGCATCTTATAAAATCATTTTTTCAATTGGTATCACTAAAATCCCTTCGGCACCAACTGCTTTTAATTGTTCAATCAAATTCCAAAAATCTGCTTCCGCAATGACCGTATGTACGCTACTCCATCCTTCAGTTGCTAATGGTACAATCGTTGGACTCTTCATACCAGGAAGCAAGGCAATAATTTTATCCAATTGCGCATTAGGTGCATTCAATAAAACATATTTATTCTTCTTGGCTTTTTTCACCGATTCCATTCGGAATAATAAACGCTCTAAGATACTGACCAATTCAGCCGGTAAGTTATTTCGTTTAACCAAGACAGCTTGAGAGTGCAAAATCGTTTCTGATTCCTTTAACCCATTCATGAATAAGGTAGATCCACTGCTAACTAAATCACAAACCACATCGGCGAGGCCAATCCCTGGCGCAATTTCCACACTTCCGCTAATCTCATGAATTTCGGCATTTACTTTATGCTGATCTAGATACTTCTGCACTAATACTGGATAGCTAGTTGCAATTTTTTTGCCTTCCAAAAACTGAGGGCCTGTAAAATCCTCCACTTTTCTCACAGCAAAACTTAACCTGCATTTCCCAAATCCAAGTTCATAAGCTACTTCTACTTTTTTAGCTTTTTCATACACTACATTTTCACCTACAAAGCCAATATCAGCCACACCATCTTGAACATATTGTGGAATATCGTCGTCTCTTAAAAAGAAAACTTCAATTGGAAAATTACTAGCGTCCGCTTTTAATTTATTGACGCCGTTACTAATGTCAATGCCACACTCTTTTAAAAGTCGCATTGAATCTTCATTTAACCTTCCTGATTTTTGAATCGCTAATTTTAATCGCATATACTAATTATAAAAAATTAAAAGGGCTTACTATGAAGTAAGCCCTTTGTTTAATATTGATACATACCAACATCTACAGCTTACCTATTAGATAGCAGATGAAAATGATGGATATGGTTGTTGAATAACATGTTGCAAATTTAAGGCCCTTTTGTAAAATCCCCAAGTAAAACAGCATAAAATAACTAATTTAGACCAATCAATGGCCTTAAATTCACGAACAATCGTTTTATGCAACCCTACAAGTACCTCTCTATTCTTTTGTTAAGTTTTTTAAGTACACAGGTAATTTGTCAATCTTTTACTAGTAAAACGGCTAAGCAACCTACACAATTGGTTTGGTCCGACGAATTCAATTACAAGGGTTTACCAGACTCTACCAAGTGGAATTATGATATAGGGGGTTGGGGCTGGGGCAATAATGAATTTCAATATTATACCAAAGCTGCTTTAAGCAATGCAAGGGTTGGCGAGGGCGTATTAACCATAGAATTAAAAAAAGAAAACATAGGGGATAAAAAATATAGTTCAGCAAGGTTGGTGACCAAAGGCAAAGGTGATTGGATCTATGGACGTATTGATGTGCGTGCTAAATTACCAAAAGGATTGGGCACTTGGCCTGCTATCCTTTAAAGTGGCCAGACGACGGAGAAATTGATATAATGGAACATGTTGGCTATAACCCTGGTGTAGTGCATGCCACCGTCCATACAAAAAGTTTCAATCATATTATTGGGAATCAAAAAACAAATACGATTGCAGTGCCTGATTTTGATAGCCAGTTTCATGTGTATTCTGTGATTTGGAATCAAGACAGTGTAAGCATTTTATTGGACGATACAAGTTATTACAGTTTTAACAATCGAGGCACAGGTAAAGACGCATGGCCATTTGACGGACCCATCCATTTACTTTTAAATATCGCATTTGGGGGCAATTGGGGTGGCAAAGAAGGTATAGACGAATCTATTTTACCTGCAAAAATGGAAATTGATTATGTTAGAGTTTATCAATAAACAAATGAAAAGAAAGTTTTTATTATTGGTTGGAATTTGCTGCTGTCTTCAATATATAACACATGCACAAACTGCCAATTTACTTGTGGGTACCTATACGCAAAAAGGAAGTAAAGGCATTTACCTTTTACACCTTGATACCTTAACGGGTCAACTCAAAGTAATGGGACATACCGATAGTGTGGTCAATCCCTCTTATCTCGCTATTTCTAAAGACAAACAATTTGTATACGCAGTCAATGAAAATGAAACAGGGCGTATTAGTGCATTTGCTTTAGATAAAACAAA
>CAZLKW010000012.1:0-8194 GCA_964560215.1 uncultured Sediminibacterium sp.
GACTCAAAATCTGGTTATCGCAAGGTAGTGCAGGTTCGATTCCTGTTCTGGGCACAAACCCTGTCACGAAAGTGACAGGGTTTTTTGTTTTGAAGCTGTGTCAAAAGCTTGCTTTTGTAAACAGATGAGAAGCAAAAAACCTGCAACTGCGAAGCAGTAGCGAAAGGGTTAGAGTAAGCCCCTCGTAGAAGTATAAGGAAGACGTTTTGAACGTAGTTAAAAACGGCAGTCCTGAAGCAGTAGCGAAAGGGTTTGAATAAACCTCTCATCTCCCATTCCCTAAACTTTCTTATATTTAAATATGCCATTGAAACAAATCCTCCTCCTTTTACTAATCACCTGGGGTATTCCTAGCACCTATTTTAGGAGTAAGTTTAGAAAAATAGTATACCAAACCAATGATTGGAAAATAAACATACAACCACTTTTTAAAAAAGAGATCCTTGGTTTGTTCGGCAATATGTATCCAGAAAATAAAGATTACCTACAAACCAGGAATCAATACCGCATCTATTTATCCGTTTATTTACTTTTATTCATTGTATATAAATTAGTTAATTAAATAAATTATTTAAAGCAATTCAAAAAATCATGAAGCAATCCATCCTTAATTTAATATTTTCTTTTATAGCCTTTTCAATTGGTTACAGCATTGCTTTATTAACAGGTTTAGAAATCATTCAAAAAGCAATATTAATCGCTTACATAATTCAATGGATTGCGTTTATTCCAGCTTATTTATTTCAGACAGAAAAGTTTTATGACCTAACGGGTAGTCTTACTTACTTAACTGTTGTGACATTTATAAGCTATCATAGTTACAATTCAATGAATATAAATATTGGTAGTATCGTATTAGCAACTTGTATCCTATTATGGGCGATTCGTTTGGGAAGTTTCTTATTTATGAGAATTCATAAAGCTGGGGAAGATAAAAGATTCAGGCATATCAAACCATCTCCAACAAGGTTCTTCATGACTTGGACATTACAAGGCATGTGGGTTTCCATTTGTTCAATGTGTGCATTAACCGCCATTGCTAGTAAAGATGGTGTTATATTAAATGGCCTTTTCTATATTGGGCTAATCGTCTTCCTAATTGGATTTGTATTTGAGATAGTTGCAGATATGCAGAAAACTAAATTTCGTAAGAACCCATTAAATAAAGAAAAGTTTATCCAAGAAGGCCTTTGGTCCTATTCAAGACATCCCAATTACTTTGGTGAAATTACATTATGGCTAGGTATCGCAATCATGTCCTATTCGGCATTATCAGGTGGACAATACCTTACATTGATCTCCCCTTTGTTTACGTATTTACTACTTGTTTATGTAAGTGGCGTAAGGTTATTAGAAATTTCCGGGAAAGAGAAATGGGGACATTTAGAAAGTTATCAAAACTACATCAATAGAACTCCATCCTTATTTCCGACTTACCCAAAGCGCCCATAGTATGAATAAGGGTTGAAATACCAACAACCTGATCCAACTCATAACTGGAGTCATGGTGAAACTTCCTAAGGCAAAATCACCACGTTGTATAAAATATATATGACTAGGTATAAATGCAAAAAGCATCAACACAATCCCATATCCTGCCCATTTTCTAGTTTGATGCGGAATCAATAATAGACCTAAAATAATTTCTGCAAAACCTGAAATTAGATTAAGCTCTACAGCCCATATTGATAAATAGGGAGGAATTAATGGGATATAAAAAGAAGGATCCTTAAAATGGTTATATCCACCAAATAAATAGAAAACAACCATCGCATATAACATTCCTTTTTTTACAATCGAAAGTTTCTTGTTTTCCATAAATTTGATTTTAACCTACTTAATAAATTTTAATATCGCATTGGCAACTTCAACGGGCGCTTCTTCCATTGGAATATGACCAACTTTATCAAGTACCAGCATACGACTATTACGTATATCTTGTTTGAATAAAGAAGCATTTTGATAAGAAATAAGTTGATCTTCTTTACCCCATATAATCAATGTTGGCTGTGTGATATTCTTTATTCTTGTAGCATCTGGTTTCATAGGATGCTGGAATAATTCTAAAATGGCAGCTCTATTCCCCTCTCTTAAAAGCATGTTATGGTATTGCTCAACCATTGCTTCATTCACTAAGGTCTTATTATAGAATGCGTCTTCTAAACTTTTTCTGACCAAAGATTTAGGAGAAACATGTTTTAAAACTTGATTTAAAACTGGTATAGCAGCTAATTTAAAGCCAAGTGAGCCTTTTTCATCTTTCTTAGGATAACCAGAAGCATCTAATAAAATTAGTTTATCTACTTTATTTGGAGAAGCCAATGCATAGTTCCATGCAATACTACCACCTAATGAATTTCCCGCAATAATACATTTTGTGATATTCAATTTGAATAAAAGACTATCTATAAAGTTGCTGTAATAATTAAAAGTATATTGATTTAAACGACTAGATCCTGTGAGTCCAAATGCTGGCAAATCGAATCTTATAATTTTCTTAGTATTTTTCAACAAACTTGACAATGTATCCCATGTGTGTAAAGATGCTGAGGTACCATGTATTAGTACTATTGGCGTGGTATCCGCAGTATTTCCTTCAATAATATAATGTACTGGTACACCATCAATGTCAATAAATGCTGAATTTTGTTTTTGGTATTTTTTCTTAAGTTGTCCTACGGGTATATCATCATCACATGCTGTAAATAAAATAATGCCCAATAAGACAATCGTGGTTATTTTAACTATTTTATTCATACATTAAAAGTAGGCATATTTTATTCAAATAGACTTCTAAATAATTCTGTGTACTTTCTATTTAAATTGGTTGAAAATGTAAATTCAAATGTTTGGGGATTTAGATTAGATAAAGCCATTTTCTTTTGATAAATATCATAGGAAAGGCCAAGTTTAAACTTACTATTCATTAAACCAAAATAAGGTATAATTGCATCGTTTGCCCTATAAAAGCAACCCAAATACAACCGATTTAAACCTCCTTGTCTACTATAAAATGGCAAACCAACTGCCATGCCACCATAGTAGAATTCATTTTCGGATCTTTTTTGATAATCAGCATAAAGAAGAAGGGTATTATCGTTCCATAATACTTTTTCGTAACTAAGCATGCCAATATATTGGTAGGTCTGATTGATATTTTCAATGACTTGATTGTCGGTACTTGAATTAATGTAAAACAAACTTGCACCCATTTGCAAATAAGAATTTTCAGATATACTAGTATACATCAGCCCGCCATTGTTTGAAATTTTAACAGGTATGTACTTTATATTTTCTAAACTTGATCCATTAAAAAGACGACCAGAATTATACTGATCTCCAAAAGTTAATTTCTCTGCATTAATAGACCTAGTAATCATGGTCCCACTAATACCTAATGACAAATAATTAGTTTTATTGTCATTGAGGAAAATCCTATTAGCTAAACTAAGTGTTACATAATTGGTTTGTAATGCCCCACCGAGTACTTGTTCAGAAACAACGTTCAAACCCATCCCAAAAATGTTGTCATTGAAATTTCTATTATTTTTAAATAAGCCCATATCCATCCCTACACCTATTGTCCTATATGCATTACCTACCCCCTCGAATTGAGTTCTATAAAAAGATTTTAATTTATTGTTATTCCCAAAGCCAACAAATGCAGGATTATAAAAGTTAATACCATTAAAGGATTGGGATGATATATGCGTTTGCGAATTTAGCTTGATTGAGATACAACCAAATAGTACAATAATTATATATTTCTTAATACAAAGCATTATCTAATTAATATTACTGAACCGGTCTTATTAATACGTTCATCTTTATAGGTCGTATATTCTAAATAATAGGTATAAGCATCCATCTCTTGCTCAATACCATTTACTTTCCCATTCCAACCTTCATATATATTATTCGTCTGGAATACAATTTTGCCATACCTATTAAAAAGCTTAAAAACACCAAATGATTTCAAACCAGCTCCAAATTCAATTTTTAAAATATCATTCAAATTATCGCCATTAGGCGTGAAAGCTTTAGGAATTGAAATAACTACATCGTTAGAGACAATGACATTGTAAATATCATTTATAACGCATGAGGTATTAGGATCAGTTTTTGATAAAGTATACACAATGGTTCTGTCTCCTCTGAATATTGGGCTTATACTATTTGGATTAGACAGATAAGTAGCTGGATACCAATTATAAGTCGTATAGCCAGAATCAATTTTTTTAGGATAAAATAAAGTGTCTTGATCAGCCAAAACAAATAGGGTAAATTCTGCAGGCGATAATGGTGGAATCACACTAATTGAATCTCCAATTAAGGTATATTCATTATCTGGGCAAAAATCATTTGTAACTTCTAGCTTGATCGCATAATTTCCTTTTGTTTTATAAGTATGGCTTTTAGGATTTGCCAGTGTAGATTGGCTCCCATCTCCAAAGATCCATAAATATTGAATATTTGGCCTACTGACTGCATCTGTTTCAATTGGCATCTCCACATCTAGACAAATATAGTTTTGATGGTTAAATTGTAATATTGGGATATTTAGTTCAATAATTTTTATTTCATTTGATTTTAATGAATTACAAAATCCATCGTTTACAAATAATTTATATGTTCCAGGTTGTGTAATTGAGATGGAATCAACAGCTCCACTGTATACAATCGAATTATTCAGTAGCCAATTATAAACAATTCCTCCATTACCTTTAATCATTACTGGAATGCCATTACAAATAACTGTATCAATTGCAAAATGATTGGCTACAGGGATAGGTCTTATTTCATAATTTGTAATATTTTGATAGGTATACGCACATTCTTTAGCGTCTTTTACAAGAACAGAAATAGCTGTATTACCAGGCGTGATTCCATTTAATGTATTGTTTTTAAAACTTGCTACAGATGTATTGCTAGATGTCCATATTGAATTAAAAGGTGCTGCACCACCCTCTACTAGGGTGCTTAATATTAAAGTGTCAGAAGTACAAGCATAATTTTTAGTACTAAAAACATCTACTTTTATTGGAGGAGGCACTATAGAAATCAATATTGTGGTATCATCAAAACATGTTATACCAGAATAAGAAACTAGTTTTATATTGAAACTTGTTTTGTCTGGAAATAGATAGTTGTCATATTTATGAGTGTAAATTTTACCTTCAAATGGATTATCATCAACGGTTGTATCTAATATATTCCTATCAGCATCCCAATAAATAACTAATTTCCCAATTGTCCCTATATCAACTTTTGATGTATTTTCAATTCTAACATCCTTGTTACTACATAAAGCATTTTCATCTAAAACCTTAAAATTTGATTTAGGAATTGACCCATTCACAATAAAATCTTGTGAAATACTACCTATACATGTGTTAACACTAGTAACCTCTAAAGTTACTTTATAGGTCCCAGGTAATAAATAACGATGCTTTGGATTGGCTACTATATCTGTATTAGGGAATCTTGTATTGAGTGCATCTCCAAAATCCCATTTGTATTTAAAATTACCTGAATTATCTTCAATTTTAGTAGAATCTACAAACATAGCAAATTCATCCTCTAAACATATTTTAGGCATTATGAAACCAGGAATGGGTTTAGGATGGTTTGTGAATGTTTTAATCAATTTGTTTTCACATCCATTTTCAGTTTTAACAAAGAGTGTTACTTTGTATACTTTTGAGGTGTCGAATTGGTGGATTTTATTTTGACTAAATAGAGAGGTGTCCTTAGTAGAATAATCCCCATAATCCCAAACCCATTGTTTTAAAACAGCATTGCCATTCGCTGTTGATTTATCAGTGAATACAATGTCCTCTTTTTGGCAGGTAATCGATGATATGTCAAAGTTTACAGTTGGGTTACTATCAATGATGATGGATTCAGAAATAGTATCACTTATGCATCCAATATCATTGATCACAAAATATTTTATTGTATAAGTACCTGAATTGGAATATTTATAATTAAAAGAAGCTAAGGTATCTTTAAAAATACCATTCCCTAAATCCCATTTATAATTGGTTATTTTTTTATCTGATGCTGACAAAACAGTTTGATCAGAAAATAAAACTGAATCTGCTAAGCAATTAGAACTTTTAATTAAATTTTTTACTGCTGGAGGGCCAATCACTTCTAAGTCAAAACTTATTTCCTGTTCACCTGTACAACCATCTGCAGTTGGGTTGTTAACAACAACTTGAATCGTGTTGGTACCTACTGTGTTAAAAATTAAATCTTGGGCAAGTTTATAATTGTAAACCTTTTTATTATTTATTATTAATGAATCAAATGGTACAGGTGCCAAATCATCTATTTGTGAAAGATTTGGTATTTTCCATTTAATGGACACTGGCTTATAAGGCAATGTGATGGAGGCTATAAACGGAGCGCCAACACAAGTAACAGCTTCTGATGTAACCGATGCGAATTTATTAGTAATTAATAATTTTTGAAACAAATCCTTCACATTTGTACCTGCGCTATACATATAAGACTCAACTCCACCAAAACCATAACAAAAAGCATTAAAACCTGAATCAGAAGTTAATCTTACACTTAAAAATGATCCAGCATTAACATTGAATTTTTCTTGTAAAAAAGAATAGTTGGTATTGGGTATTTTTTTAAATGTCCCAATAGGCTTAACACCATTAATTTTAAAACTAGTTATTCCTTCATCTCTAATTATGACATTGATATTTTGATCAGTAATATTATTTTTAGAAGTTAAAAAGACTGTTACATCATTAATATTTTGCTCAATTGGATTTAAAATGACCATATCAGGATCCCCTACTCCAATATCTAGAGTTTGAGTATAACTATATTGTGTTACACCAATGGGTTTATTAGCATTAATAGAAAATGGTTGGTTATTAGAAAAAGCTTCTTCATAAAACTCATTTGCATTCAAGGTGATTGGCTGTTGTCCATTGACTGTCACGCTTGTATTATTTTCTTTTGCTAAGACCCTTATGATTAATTTATTCTTCCCAGCTAATGGTGTAATGAAATAATTCAAACCCCAGGAATTCACAGGATAACATTGTTGGTATAATGGATCCACAGAACCATTTGAAGTTCCAATAGTAAGGCTACTACTACCACTAAATACAGCTATTTTTTTACACAAACTTCCATTGCTAGAAATAGATTCAATAGATGTTCCAGTTAAATCAACATTATCTTGAAAAGAATAAATCGACCCCGCAAAGGGTAGGTTAATCTCATAGCTAGCCCCAGTTAGAACGCCATTTTTTCTTAATTGTATTCGAACAGTTGTATTATTTTCAACTGCGACAATACTAAATTGTGATTTTCTATTCTCACCACTTTCAAGTGTATTTGCTGATTGAGTATAAGAGACTACTTGATAGTTTCGCTCTAAAACAGAAGTTGGCAAAATAATGGTGGCTGCAGATCTTGCGCTTGCATACATATGCGCATAGACCACTACATTGGGTTTACCCTCATCTACCACCACCTTGATACCTTTATTTAATACAATTTTTTGTAAAGTTAGATTATCAGCGTCAGTAGCAGATTCGGGCCCACTAACATAAGTTTTAGCTCTGTCAAGTACATATTCATTAGGTGTAAAAGCTGTGACAACAAATCTTGTTGAATCTCCATTAATGACTATGTAACCACTAGAATTTTTATCTGAACTAATATATAAAGATAGATTCGCTAAATTGCCACTAACTGGGGCATGCGGTGGAAAGACAACCCAAAATTCTCTTCCTTTATTAGAAAAGTCTTGTGCTTGAACTGAATCAATTAAATGCAAAAAGCAAATTAGAAGGAAAAGTCTTACTATGCATTTATTCATAACAATCAAATTATTAAGATTATCATGAAATACCCAATTTAAAACCTAAAAATTGATGAAACAGGGCAAAAATACAGAAAGCAATATATTAAATTAAAATAATTAATAATATATAGTACATTTTTAGATTTAATCTCCTACAATCTTACTTGTACTTCTATAAATGTAATTGTTGTAAATATGTCTTCTAGCAAAACGATCAGGGGTATCAGCATTGACTAATTTTACATAGATGGCTTTAGGAACACCATAATATTCATATTCTGACCCATCAGAAAATTCAACTCTAAGAACTTCAGATTTAAACTCAAAGTCATTGATACTAGCTTCTGTTGTAGT
>CAZLKW010000012.1:8204-38887 GCA_964560215.1 uncultured Sediminibacterium sp.
CTCACTAAAAAATGATAAGAAGCAATTAATTTAGCAGACTTAACTTCAGCATCTTTTTTGGCCTCATCACTATCTTGAAATTTATCAGGGTGCCATTCCATCATGATTTTACGATAAACCTTCTTTAAATCAGCCAAAGTTGCTTTATCGTCTACACCTAAAATAGCCCTATGTCTCTCAATTCGCTTCATATTTCAATAATAAGTTACGAAAATACAACATTATTACATTAATTAGGATCATAAATTTCAGCTGTTCTTTTAGAACCAGATGAATACCCACCTACAATTAATGTTTTACCATTAGGTAATAAAGTAGCAGAATGCCATGCCCTTCCTGTTGTCATCGGTGTTACACTTGTAATAAATTGATTTGTTGATGGATCAAATAAAATAGCATTTTGTATTTCAACACCACCATAAGTGGCTTGCCCACCTGTAATAAGAACTAATCCATCTGGTTGTAAAGTGGCTTTGTGATGATACATCCAACTTGGTAAACTTGGTAATGTAGAAAATGTTTTTGTTGTTGGATCATATAATTCGGCAGTATATGTTGGCTGCAAAGATCCAGTTCTTTGATTAGCACCACCTACAATTAATACCTTTCCATTATTTAATAATGTCAATGATGGATACCCTCTTGCATCTGACATATTATTAGAAGTTGATGAATATGAATTTGTAGTTGGATTATAAATAATTGCGGTATTCAAATAAGATGTACTATTATAGCCACCTACAATTAATACTGTACCATCATTTAATAAAATATTAGAATGGAAAGCCCTCATGGAGGTCATGTTTGCTCTTGATGTAAATGTATTTGCAATTGGATCATAAACCTCAGTTGAATTTAAATAATTTGTACCATTATACCCTCCGCTAATATATACTTTACCATCATTTAATAAAGTTGCAGTATGATTAGATCTACTACTATTCATATTAGGCAAATTTGTAAATGTTCCAGTTATTTCATCATAAATTTCTGCAGAAGCCCCAACATAAGATCCACCAGTAAATAATACTTTATGATTCCCACTTAAAGCTACAGCTGCTGCAGTATATCTATTACCAAAATTTAAATTGCCAGTATTACTAAATGTACCTGTAGTATAATCATATAATTCAGCAGTGGCATCTCCACTCCAACCCGAATTTGCAATTAATACTTTACCATTACTCAGAAGAAAACTATAATTAAATGGGCGATCGGTACTTGGGGCTCCAGTTGGTGTAAAAATTCCTTTTGTTATAATTATATTTGTATAAAATCCAGCAGTAGTACCAGCTTGATTTGTTACAGTTAAAGTATAAGTAGTATTAACTGTAGGTGAAATGGTTATTGCATTACCACTTGTAACAATAATATCACCAGGTGTAATAACTCCAATTCCATTTTCAAAAACTGGGGTTAAAGTAGTCGAAGATCCTAATCCAATGCCATAACTCGCAGGAGTTAATGAAGTTATACTAGGTGCTGGAACAACAGTAATAGTAGCAGATGTTGAAGTAGCCACTCCAATGGTACCATTTAAACTACTTGTTATCTGAATATAATAAGTTCCTGCAACACCTGATGTGAATGTTGGATTGGTTTCACCTGAAATTGGTTCATTTAAAGAATTATACCATTGATAGGTTAAGGTTGCACCACCCAAATAACTATAAGTTGGCATAAGTGAAGTTGTATTTCCTGATGTTACATATGAATCTTGTGGACCAGATGTAATTATAACTTTATTTTCAGTAACATAAATTCCATTAGATCTTATTGTATTTGAAACACCATTCAGCGTACTAGTTGCTTCAACATGATATGCATCTTCGATAGTCGCTGTATAAGTACTTGAATTGGCACCTGAAATAGCATTACTTCCTTTGTACCATTGATAAGTTAAGTCTCCAGAACCAGATGCAGTAACACTAATTTGTGCCCCACCACCTGTGCCAAACATTCCATTAATTGGTTGAGTAACTATTGCAACACTGTTATGAATAACTCTTGCAGTATTTGATGTGACACTTTTTGTAATACCATTTAAAGTACTTGTTACTACAACATAAAAATCACCAGATAAATTACTTCGAAATGTTGAACTGATGTAACCATCTAGCAACCCATTTGCATCATACCATTGATAAGAAATAACACCTGTACCAATTGCACTAACATTCATTGAATTAAATGTATTTGCATTTACTGTTGCACCAATTGGTTGAGTAGATATTGATACTGAGTTAACATAAATTGTAATTGATTGTGTCACATTTATCCCAATACTATTTGTTACTGTAAGAGTAAAGGTAGTTGTTACAGTAGGAGAAACAGTATAACTAGATTCTGAATTAACTGAACCTACTCCGTTATTTATTTGTGCAACTCCTTGAAAAAAAATAGGAGTTAAAGTTATAGAACCACCTTCGTTTATTGTCGTACTACTTGCACTAAATGAATTAATGATTGGATTTGGAATAGCATTCACTATATATGGTGTGCCCATAACTTGTCCAATTATCACATTATTTGATGAAATAATGAAAAATATAAATAAAATAGATAGACTTCGAAAATTCATTATAAAAAAATTAAAAGCCTGATGTCATAAAATAGTATACTTTAGACCCCATTACTATAAATGTATATAGTGTTTGTTTATTAGAAGTTGTTGCCCCATTATTTGTAGAATAAAAAGTGAATCCTGTACATGTAAATGATGAAGTTCCACTATTTAAACCTTGTACAGCTAGGGTGTATGTACCTCCATCTTTAATATTATTAAGCGTAAAAGCACCTGCAGATGCAGAAGTATATGCCAGATTACTTAATGCAAAATCAATGGTAGTACCAGAATTTGCGTTATATGCAGTTGAATTTGTTGCTGATCCATTTACCTCTAGTTTTGAAGTAGGCAAATTAGTCCCAATTCCAAGTTTATGATTTGTACCATCAACATAAATTGTATTATTATCAACATTAAAACTTGAACTATTTAGAGTTACAGGCCCTGAATAGGTAGATGTTAATACACTTGAGTTAATACTAAATGTTGTTCCATTCAAATTGAGACCTGAACCAGCGGTGTAGGTAGTAAGATCGGCATTAGATGGAATTCCTAAAGTATTAATATCACTCTGTGTAATATTTAATTTACTAAATGGAATAGCTGCACTATTACTAATATCTGAACCAGTTATACTTCCTATTAAATTTAATTTAGAGTAAGATATTGAAGCTGAATTATTAATATCTACATTAACAATAGACCCATCGTTTATTTTTGAAGAATTGATACTATTATCAGAAATTTTTTGATTTGTTATACTACCATCTTGCAATTTTATTGAAGTTATTGCTCCATCAGCAATTTTAACGGTAGTGATGCCATTATCCGCTACCCCACCAGCACTAATTTGGGCATCTACATAGCTCTTTACCGCTTTTTGTGTCGGGTAAAGTTCATCACTAGTTCCTAATGAAATTGATGTAGACTTATTCGAAATATTTTCTTTCAATAATAATGCCGAATTTACCTCGGTAGTTGACGCTTTAGAACTAAGCGCATTAATAGTCGCCGTACTTAAAGGTTTAAGCAAATCAGAAGTATTGTCTACATTACTTAATCCAACCATTGTTTTAGTAATTCCTCCAACAGTACCTGTAAAAGTTGGTGATTCTAAAGGAGCTTTTAAGGCTAATTCTGAACTATTAGCTTTATTTGAAAGGTCAGCAATATTGGCTTTTAAATCTAAAGCTGATTGTGTTGCAGTACTAATTGGTTTGTTTAAATCAGATGTATTATCTACATTAGCTAATCCAACCATTGTTGGCGTAATACCACCCACTGTTCCAGTAAAAGTTGGAGATGCAATTGGTGCTTTTGAGGCTAAATCTGAAACATTAGCTTTAGATTGAAGATCTGAACTATTGGCTTTTGCATCTAAGGCCGATTGTGTGGCTAAACTTATTGGTTTATTCAAATCACTGGTATTATTTAATAAATCAATACCTAAAGTAGATTTTAAAGCAGTAATTGAAGACACACCAGTACCACCTGAACTTAAAGGTAAAATACCATCAATATTTGCAGCATTTACACCATTGGCATAATATGCATAAGGTACTTTTTGAAGTTGTGTCACACCCATATTAATAAATGATGTTCCTCCAGCTGGATCCATTTCAACTTTTAGAAATTTAGGAACCGTTTTCCAATTGATATTTGTAAATGTTCCAATAGTATTGATTGTTCCTGTGTCTCCAATCACAACAGAAAAAATACCTTGTGGATTAGTATTTACAATTCTTGATTCAACATATTCAATTGTTCCATTTTCAGAATTTGCAATTACCGAAAATCTTAAACCAATTTTTTGACTTGCTAAAATAACTCCAGAGGCATTTCTTGCAACACCCTGAAAATTAATCCCATTTGATTGTGCTTTAGATTCGGTTAATATAAGCGTGATAATAAATGTAAAAATCAATTTTACATTCGAACTTCTAATTTTTGAAATAAATTCCATTATATAATTACAGTTTAATTAATTTATAAATTCCAATTTCAGGACTTCCTTTTAAGGGCTGAAATAATACTCGAACATAATAGACACCCGCAACTAAAGTTGAAAGATCAACTTCTTTAGTTAATTCATTAAATACCCTGAATGTGGTGCTCGCATATTTAACCTTTGACCCAACATCAATTATGTTAAAAGTCAAATCACCTGGCTTTGAGAAAATAGCCTTTAAGAACATTTTAGATACAATTGGATTAGGCGAAATAGATATCACCCCCGGAGCTATAGCACTAATATTATCTATACCAGTTACAACTGGCGTAAATGATTGTAAAAATCCAGAACTAATTGAAACTTTTTCGGCACTAATAAAGTTGGTCGTAGATACCATTTCACCCACACTAAACGTTAGGCTGTAATTATTCTGCAATCCAAGTGTTCCTCCAATATTTTGTGTAACTGGACTAATAGATTGAGCATTAGAATAAAGAGAAGTAAAAATATAAAATATTATATATAAATATTTATTTGAATATATTATTTTATTAGAAAAAATAAACATAAGGATGATTAAAATATCAATGAATTTAAATAATCTTTATTAAACATGGTATTAAACTTATCAAGGTTTAGTTCTTAATTAAAAAACTGCCCTCATAAAATATAAAAATATGAGAGCAGTTAACTTTATTATATAATATATTTAAATAAATTATTCCTTACCTATCCTAATGAAGTAAACCACCTCATTATGAAGCATATCAGTTGATAGCATAATTTGTTGTCTTCTGCCATTTTTCTCAGTCACAAACATGACTGCAGTATTTGGCGGCTCTGCTCCAAGATTTTCTGCAACCAATATCATTTCATTGAATTTCTTGTCTTTATTCACTTTTAACTTAAACTTGATTGGCTTGTTTACTTTCAACTCCTGCTTATCAACTATAATTCTATTGTTGAAAATAATTGAAACTGAATCTTTATCATGTACTGCATTATCATAAATTTCGATAGTGACAGAGTCTGAACTAACCATGATATCAATTGGCTTCTTATTGATTCTTTTAGTTAAGTATTCAACAATACGCTCTTGTTCTATTCTTAATTTAGCAAGTGAATCTAAGGCAACTAGAATTTCAGCCTTACTAATTTCATCATCCACATAAGTAGATGGTGTTGCCACCATTTTTACTTCTGATTTAGTAATTGTTTTTGGTAGTGGATTTTTAGCTGAAGTACTATTATTTTTAGAAAGTACTTCTTTAGTTATAACAGAATCAGTTACTGTATTTTTTGCAATATTTGATTTAACAATAACTGTCTTTTTCTCTTTAATAGCAATAACTTCTTTTTTAGGTTCAATCAGTTTTTCATCATTTGTTTTCTTAGTTAATAAAGAAGTAGGATTATTTTCTGGAATTACATCAAAAGATTTATTGATTGAAGGTCCTCCTTTGATATTAGTCTTTTGTACGTTCTTCTTTTTAACTGATGTACCAACAGAAGCGGCAGCTAAAACGGTAGAACTTTCCACCTGCTTAGCATCCATTTTATTTGTTAATACAACCTTAGAAGCTATTTGAACTTTAGGAATATCAGGATTTGTCTTAATCAGATTAGGTGTAATATTCTTTTTACTATCATAAACTGCATAATAAGATTTACCTCTTTCTTTCTCAAGTTTAGCCCAATTAGTATTTCCTACATTACTTAATACTATTTCAGCACGACGGTTATTTTGTTGCGCCTTCTTGTTCAAACTAACTGTACAAGGTGTAATAGTATAATTCTTAGAATAGCCATTTGAAACAAAACGATTTGACGGTAAACCTTTTTTCTTTAAATAATTAACTACATATTTTGCTCTATTAACAGAAAGTGCATAATTATATTTAAATGAACCAATACAATCCGTAAATGCACCTACAATTAAATAAGTAGAAGGCATTTTCTGTAACTTATTATAAAGACTATCTAGAACTAATTTCTCTTTAGCACTTAAAAATGCTTTATCAAATGCGTAATAGACAATAAACTTAGATTCTAAACTTACTGCAGCTATACTATCTTGACGTGTTTGCTCAATAGCAGCCCATATTTTTTCAGCTGAATCCTTAATTTGCCTTGGGCTTCTTCCTTTTAAAATAGATACAAAAAGAATTGGACTTGAAATTTTATCTGAGGTTGCCAAATCAAAAGATTCCTCATAACCATCTGCATTCTTAGTTTTAATACTATAATTACGATTAGGCTTAGCAGCGTAACTATATTTAGCTGAACCATCAGTATAAACTGTATCCACTATCTGCTTCGTGTCATTATCATATACATATAACGCTTGATTTGGTGAAAGCGAGGAGTCATTTAAATAGGCCAATTGTCCAGTTACTGGTATATAGACTGGCTGATAATTAAGTGCAGCAATGTCTATAGCACCCATTTTATTACTAGAAACATAGTAATCTGAGTTCATCTTTGAAACTCTAGTATCATCTGCCTCTGTATTCAAAGGGTATCCTAAATTGACAATATCACATTTATTATTACTTGGGTGTATGGATGTTCTATATAGGTCGTATCCACCAATACCACCTGCCCTATTTGAGCTAAATAACAAATCAAATCCGTCAATCGTTGGATTAATTTCATCAGATGGAGTATTAATACAAGTATTCGCAATTGGATTTACATTCCAAACGCCATTCACTTTGTCTAAAACATATATATCAAACCCTCCCTTACCTCCAGCTCTATTACTTGAAAAATACAATTTTGATTGACCTGAAACTAAATATGGATTTAAGTAATCTGCTGCCGAATCTTTGATATTAATTTTTTGCGCATTTTTAAGTTTACCATCTACTAAATTAGCTTCCCACAACTCCCATTTAAATTCACCACCTATTTTTCTTTTTGACAATTGAGGATATACAATATAAGATGCTGAATCGTCAATAGTGAAGCCATCCTCTGGAATAAAATCAGCAAATTTATTTTCAATGGCATTATTTGCCATTCTCACTTTCTTTTTATTATATCTATATAGAATATTATTATCATTACTTGTTGGTGCAGTATATTCATCATTTAATTGAATATTAGTGCTTAAAGTATCTTTTTTCCCAAACAATGACTTTGGAATCCAGTAAACTTTATTGAAGCCATATTTATTGACTGCAGTTTGCTTATTGGATACCAAAAGGAGACCACCCATATATGGTATTGGATTAAATTCTTTAGCTCTTGTGTTAAAGCCTGTATTATTTTGCTTGAAATCCAATGAATCTCTGACTAATAATCTTTTCTGTATTCCAATTGCATTTTGTGCAATTAATTGATCAGATAGCCCTATGCTAATAATCAAACTAAAAGACAAGCTTAATTTATATAGTAAATTGTTCATGATTAATAATTCTTATTAGATTTTGATTTTGGAAATAAACGCCCTAATTCATAACGTAAAAATAATTCGTGAGAATTTGGTCTTTTAAATGGCATATCATATGCATATCCAAATCTTAATTGTGCCGTAACTTGTGTTTCGACCATTGCCAATACTGATTCATTTGTTCTGTATGACAAACCAGCACCAATAATATTCTGTAGCCAAACATTTGTATTTAAATCAAACTCAATTGGTGCACCACTTGTAGCTTTCATTAAAACAGAGGGTTTTACTTGCACATCTTCATTAACATCAATTGAATAACCAGCTGTTAAAAAGTAATGGATTTCATTCACTTGAAATAAAGCATTATCAGAATTATAATCCTTTATTTTAGAGAATACTAATACATCTGGAGCCGAAAAACCAGCATAAAATTTATCATCATTGTAATAAATACCAGCTCCAGCTAATGGTACAATTCTATTGAAATTATTTGCATAGGTTACATCAGTCAAATACTTACTACTTGCACCCAAATAAGCACTATTTAAATTCTTGGTGTCATTATACACACCTGCTTTTAAACCCATACTTAGTACACCAGTTTCTGAAACAGGGATTTTGATATTGTAATACAAATTCAAACCAGTTCTTTTGATATAATTAACATATTTATCATCGAATAACTGTACACCAAGACCCATTTTCTTATTTTCTGTAGGCATATCATAAGAAAATGACTTAGTAGATGGTGAACCTGGTAATCCAACCCATTGTTCCCTCCATATAGCTGACAGGCTTGGGACACCCCTACTACCTGCATAGGCTGGATTAATATTTACCATATTGTACATGTACTGAGAGTACATAGGCAATGATTGTCCTATTGATTCTAATGTTAGCATTAGACCAAGTACACTAAATAATATTATACTTTTTTTTCTCATTTTATCTCTGTATTAATACGAATCCTTTAAATATTTGAATATTTCCGTTTACTGACTTCGCCTTTAATGTATAGTAGTAACCTCCATCCATTAAATCTTGACCAATAAAATTATTAGTTCCTCGACCATCCCATTCATTATTATAATTAGGATTTGCATATACTACATTACCCCATCGGTTGAATACTTCTAAATCTAGTATAGTTCCGAATGGCTTTAATATTATGAAACGATCATTGACACCATCACGATTTGGAGAAAACGCTTCAGGAATATCGATTGTTAAATCTGGTATTAAGGAAGGTGTTGGTGTTTTTGAGATTTCATTAGCAAATGATTGCGAAGAAGAATTCATATTTATAATACCATAAGGCGTAGTCGCAGTGATAACTGCAATATTATTTACAGTACCAGTATAACCCTTAGGTTGTAAATTAATGGTTAATCGAATAGTGTCTGTAGTAAATGGAGCGAGGGTACTTGTACCATTAATTAAGTTGATATCACTCATTCCATTATAACCATTATTGATAGTTAATCCACCTGTACTTGATAAACTTACTTTAGTAAATACTGTTGGTTGGGGGAATGTATTTTGTAAATTATCTACTACTAATACATTAGACATTGCCTCATCAGTTCTATTATTAACCAAGAATGTATAAGTAATATTGTATGTTGAATTGGATTGAAGTCTTGGCTCTTCAGCTATTTTTTGTAAATGCAACATTGTCTTTGGATCAAGCATAGTCACTGTAAAACCAACTGTATCACTTTCAATACCATTGACAATCTGACTTGCTGTATACCTAGTTAATCCTGGAACATTACCTAAAACAGGAATTGCACTTTGTAGAGTAGCACTTTTGAAATATTTCAATGTACTACCGGTCATACCTGTGACTTGTCCTACAATATTGATTGGATTTGAAACTGCTCCAATGATGTACTTCTTATTAACAACTATAGGTACTGGAGGTTTTATAATAACAGTATCATATACTAAAACTTCACTATATAATAAAGTAGTTGTATCGTAAGATCTTAATGCAAAAACATAAAATCCAATTTCGGTAGGGGTAGATGGTGGATTAATACTACAAGCTGCAGTCTTTGTATCACACCATACAGGGATAGTTCCTATTGGAGTAGATTTTACTAACCCACTTATGTTTGAAGGATTATTTTGACCATAAGTGTATGTTTTATTTTCAACTGTTGGAGGCAATGGTTTTACAAAATTAATTGTTGCACCAGTGAAGAATCTTTCTAAAGGATCATTATCATTATTTGGGTCAGGATCAATCCCTGCCATTGATGTATCATTTACAAAAACACCACTATTAACTGCTCTTCCATACACCACAAAATAGTTTTGCCATGTATATGCTGTCCTTGTTGTATTCACTTTTAAATCATATTCATAAGTAGCACTATCTCCTACTTGTAAATCTCCGCCATAATTAAATAGATTAACATTACTATATCCATCAAAATTATTTAAATTATATACAATATTACCTCGAGTAATTGTTGGTATACCCACTAAAACAGCTTGGTCTGGAGATGGATAAATTTCATTGAAATTATATTGAATTCTGATACTGTCTAAATTTACATTACCATAATTTTTCACTTTAGCAGTAAAATGAAATTGGTATCCTCCAGCAACAGGTGTTGCCGAACTAACATTTAAGCTTGCTCCAATCTTTTCATTTGGAAAAAGCGGAACATATGTTGGAAGTGGAACTCCATTATTGGTTAAATCGGGATGCTGAACAATATCAGTACCATCATCAGATTTAGAAGTAGTTTCTTGTGTACTAGAACTTCCATCATTTTTAGCAATAACGCCATTCCCTGCTGTTTCAAATTGAAGTTTTAATACTACGTTTTGTGTTGTTGCTCCAATAGAAACATAAAATGCAACTTCACCTTCTTCAGTTCTATTCAAATTAACACCATTATTCAATAAGTAATTTCCATCTAACACGGCGTAAGATGATTTTGAACCATTTACACTTGCATTAGTCACCCAATCAGAACTAGATGCTGCTGTAGCAGATCCTGCACCAGAATAGGTTGGATTTAATACCAATCCTCCACTTAGTACTTTAACACTATCTAGAACATAAGAGATTCCAGATGGGAATACTTTACTTAAATTAGCATTGATTTGAACATTACGTAAATCTAACTGACCTGCGTTCTTAATCTTAAGCAATAGCCTTGTTTTGAAACTATTATCAGCTTGCTTCACTGCAGGATCCGCTTTTAAAGTCAATAATATTTGTGGCTTTAATACATTAATAATGGTTGTGTCTTTAGTAAATCCACTAGTTCTTATGTTATTGTTTGCGTCAATTAATTTAAAAATGGTAAATACTTTAGTGGTATCTAATTTTTTATGTAAGAACTCTACAATATTATTAACTGGCGTTAAATTAGAAATGGTATCTTTTAAAGTATTCAATGAATTACTCAAAATCAAAGTAAAAGGTGCTGTACCATTACTGGTAGTTAATTTAAGTTTTACTGTATCGGAAGCTAATAAACCAAAATCTACTGCACTTAACGACCCTTGTGGTTGAGGAACAATATTTGAATTTACAGTTATAACAACTGTTGACGATACAGTTCCAGAAGTATTAGTCCCCGTAA
Source organism: uncultured Sediminibacterium sp. (assembly GCA_964560215.1). GTDB lineage: Bacteria > Bacteroidota > Bacteroidia > Chitinophagales > Chitinophagaceae > Sediminibacterium. The sequence goes on from CAZLKW010000012.1 coordinate 19,724, forward strand.
TAATATAACTTAATTGCGCTGTTGCAGAAGTTGGTGTTCCAGAAATTATACCTGTACTTGTATTTAAGGTTAATCCTGCTGGTAGACTTGGGCTAATTGAGTAAGATGCTATAGCACCGCCCGTTGAAGTTGGATTTAAAGCTGTTATTGCAGTTCCAGTAGTATATACATTTGGTGTTGTATAACTTAAACTTGCTGGTGCAGCGATAGAAGTCACAACTGAGATATTTGCTCTTGGTCCTTCACAACCAGTAACTGAATTTACTTGACTCACATAATAATTAACAGTTCCAATTGAAGCTGTAGATGGAGTCGGTGCAGTCGTACTTGCAGTACCACCGGATGCAGCAGTATACCATTGTAGATTATGACTTGATAATGCAGTAGCAGTTAATGCACTTGCTGTTGCACCTACTGTATAATTAACTCCACTAACAACCGGAGCTGCTGGCAATGCATTTACATTTACAGTTAATGTAGATCTTGGAGTTTCATATCCAGCTTGATTTATTTGACTTACATAATATGTAACAGTAGCTGGGGCACTTGTATTTAAAATTGGAGCAGTCGTTGTTGCTGTACCACCAGTTGAAGTTGTATACCAACGTAACGTGTAACCTGTGGTTGCCGTTGCTGTTAATGTAACCTCAGCCGAAGAATTTGCAAATGTCCAAGCAGATGTTGCAGTAAATCTTGAAGATGGTGAAGTGTAATTAGAAACAGTATGTACTTGAGTCCAATTGACATTATCATTAGACATATATACAATCCATGATTTGGGATCACGTTCCTCAGAATCATTAGCAGTCACCCATGAATAACCTGTAATTCTTACGCCTGTTCCAGGATAAGTAAATAATAATGTTGAGGTATTATTACCTGACTTTATATTGAAATCTAACCATTTAGTACTAGTTGATCCGTCATAAATATTCGAAGGCCCTTCTCCCCCCGGATTACTTCCATTTGGATTTGTAACTGTAACGTTTGACCTAGATATTTCCGAATTACCATTGAACCATTTCCAATCTGCAACTTGTATACTATTTGCAGAACTTAAATTTTTAGTATTAGAGAAAACAACTTTAACATACTTATACTCACTTACTTGTTCCTGAACACAATATTCAGTTTGAGACTGAACAACAGGTGCAACCGCAGAACCATTAACAGTAATTACAACAGTAGCTGTTACTGTTCCAGATATATTTGTTCCTATAATAGTATAGGATGTTTGAGCCGAAGTTGCTGTTGGTGTTCCACTTATAATACCTGTTATTGGATCAATTGTTAAACCTGCAGGCAAACTTGGATTAATAGAATAACTTGTTATAGCCCCTCCAGATGATGTAGGATTTAATGCTGTTATTACAGTTCCAGTTGTATATACATTTGGAGTACTATAAGATAAACTTAATGGTGCGGCAGTATTTACTGTAATTACAACAGTTGCAGTAATAGTACCAGATGCATTTGTTCCTGTAACCGTATAAGAAGTTTGAGAAGAAACAGCAGATGGAGTCCCACTTATAATACCAGAAGTTGCATTTATTGTTAAACCCGCTGGCAATGTAGGTGCAATAGAATATTGTGATATTGGCCCACCAGTACTTGTTGGATTTAATGGATTAATTGTTGTACCAGAAGTATACACATTTGGTGTGATATATGTTAATCCTGCTGGTGGAAGAGGTACAATCGTAACTGTAAATGGTATTGGTGAAGAAATACAACCAATTGCGCCATTTTTTACAATTAAATTAAAATTATAAGTACCAATTGCTGAAGCAGGAACAATAACATTAATTGGACTTGAACTTAAACCAAAATTTGATATTGCATTAAAATTAGGTAAAGCATTAGGGCCCACAGCATTAATACTGTATTCATCAGGATTGCCAACTAAATTACTATAAGCTAAATCGAAACTTGTAGAATTTGTAGAAATATTTGAAACAGAACCTAAAGTTGCATTTGGAGTTGGATTAACTGTAACAGTTATAACGCCACTTGTTACAAAAGAACAACTTCCACTTGTTACTACAGCTCTATAATAAGTGGTAGCAGTTAAATTACCTGTATTAAAGGTTGTACCAGTCGCACCAGAAATATTTGTAAAAGAGATATTATCTGAGGATTGTTGCCATTGAATTTCACCTGTATTTCCAGTCAATGTCAATACTGTGTTAGATCCTTCACAAATAGTTGAATTTGCAGCAGTTGCTGTACCAGCTACACTAGTAGGATCTACTGTAATTCTATTAGAAACTGAAGATATACATTGGTTTGCATCTTCAATTGTTAATATTGCATCAAAAGTTCCTGATGAAGTATAGGTATTACTTGCAGTTGCGGTAGTAGCAGAAGCTCCGTCACCAAAAGCCCATGTGTATGTTCCTATTGGAGAACTAGTAGTTGCGTTTGGTGTACTTGTACTTGTAAACGTAATACCAGCACTTGTTAAACATACTGTGTTCCCTGAAACTGTAAAACTTGCAGTTGGTGCAGGTTGATTACTAATTGTAACATTAAAATCGTTGCTATAAACTGAACTTCCGCAAGCATTACTAGCTAAAACTTTTATAGTACCTGATCCTGCATTATTTGCAGCAGTAATATTGATAACATTTGTTGTAGAAGGAGAAGCAGTAATTCCGCCTGATACTACCCAAGTATATGAAGTAGCTCCAATAACTGCAGGTATACTATAAACTTGATTGGAGTTCATACATATAATGGCAGTACCATTAATATTACTAGGCGATGCAGGTATTGCAGTTACTATTGTTGTAATTGAGTTTGATGCAGCTGGTGTTCCAGTTACACAAGATGTTAAACTAGATCCCATCAAAACGGTAATAACATCGTTATTAGCTAAAGAGGTAGTTGAATAGGTGGCACTATTTGCTCCAGTAATATTATTACCATTCAACTTCCATTGATAAGTAGGTGCACTACCACCGTTTGTTGGCGTTGCTGTAAAAAGAACATTCGACCCTGCACAAATTCTATTATTAGTAGCATTTGAACTAATTGTAACGGAAGCTGCAACTGTTCTTGTAACTGAGGCAGTCCCGGTAGAAATATTCTGTGATGTGGCATCCGTAGATGTGATTGAAATATTTCCAGATTGTCCATTAATTGAAGCAGTGGATAAACGAACATATATTGATCTTGCACTTACAGCACCTGAGGTTGGAGCAATAATTAGAGTAGATGAATAAGTTGAACCATCTGTAGAAATTTCATAGCCAGTTGGCGCTGTTAAAAACAAATTAGCAGTTAAGTATTCTGCACTCACAGTAAATGTTTGTGCTGCAGATGCAGTTCCTAAGCAAGTATTAAATGTTGTTAATGAACCAGTTTTTGTGATTGAAGGAACAACCACTGTAACAACTTTCGTTACTGTTTTTTCACAAACAGTATAGGTAATAGTACTTGTACCAGGATTCACACCTGTTACTACACCAGTTGATGAATTAACGGTTGCTATATTAGTACTACTTGATGACCATGTACCACCTGTTAATCCATTTGTATAATTTGTTGTTAATCCTTTATTTAAAATAGATTGACCAGAAATTTCAGGAATAAATCCAGCAACAAAATTTGAAGTTGAGCCTGTTTTGGCAAAATTGGTTAATGTACCAGAAAATCCATTTGAGGTTCTATCTTGAATTACTGATATTGAAGAATTTGAGCCACTAGCTGTTCCTTGATTAAAATTATAGAAAGCTACCAGACCAGCTTCATTTCCAGCTAGCTCTGTAAACATCCCATTTGTAATATCAGTTTGAGATTTTACTGTATTCCAAATTTTAATATTATCCATAGACCCATTAAAATATTGTCCATAATTGGTCCCATATGAACCTAATTTTAAAGAATAGATTCCATCTTTAATAGTGTTGTAACCAGTTGAAGTGCTACTTTGCAGAACACCATTTATATATAAACTCAAAATGGCATTTGCTCCATCAAAAACCATTGCAACATGTTGCCATTTATTCAAAACCAAATTAGAAGAAGAAATAGATTTATAATTTGACGTACCATCTGATATTTGAGCTAATAGTTGACCATTATTATACCTTAAAGCATAAGCAGTATTCGACGAATTACCACAACCAGCACATTCATCTAACTTTCCAACAATAACTTGAGCCCCTGTTGAACTTTTAGGATATACCCAACCTTCTATTGTAAAGGCAGACAATAAATCTAATGCATTATTATCTGGAATACTCACATAGTCATTTACTCCATCAAAATTTAAAGCATTATCTGTATTGATAGTTGCAGTTACTGTTTTTGTTGTAACGCCAGTAGAAGCAATTGTAAAAGTGCCGCTTGATGCAGTTATTGCAGAATTTGATAATTTGGCATATACACTCACTTGACTTGATGAAACCAAAGAAGGAGATAAAACCAAAGTATTACTATAAGTTCCATTAGATGCATTAGATACCTCAAAACCACTTGGAGCTGTTACTATTACATTTGCACCAAGATTAGAACCAGTTACAGTGAAAGTCTGAGGTGTTATTGTACATCCGGAACAAGATGTAAATATTTTTAATGAAGTTGTAGTAAGAGTTGGTGTATATACTGTTACTGGATAAGAAACTGATTTACCACAAATCGAATATGTGATGGAAACAGAACCTGCTGCTATACCAGTGACCACACCCGTTGATGAATTAACTGTCGCAAAGGAGGTATTTGAAGAAGCCCATGTACCACCAATTAATGCATTAGCAAGTTGATATGTGGTTCCAGCCATCATGGTAACAGATGAACCAATTTGTGTATTCCCAGTGACATAATTAGAACTGGTTCCAGCCAAAGCGAAGTTGGTTAAAGTACCATTTAACGCATTAGAAGTTTTATCTGTCAAACTACTGGTGTTACTTCCGTTAGCGGTTCCTTGATTCATATTATAATAGGCCAGTAAACCAGCTTCTGTACCTGACAAATCAACATACATATTATTGTTAATTTGGTTAGCAGATCTTGCTATATTCCAAACTCTAACTTCATCTATTTTCCCATTCCAATGCCCATTATATCCAGTACCTAAATAAAATTGAGTTGCATTAGTTTGAAAACTAATTCCACCAGAATATGTGGCTACCGAAACGCCATTAACATATAAAGTATAAAGAGAATTTGCGTATACCAGAGCAATATGTGACCATGTATTTGCAGAAATGGTAGTTGTTAAATTATAACCACTATTTACATATACAGATAATTGTGTGCCATTTTGTTGCATTAATACCATCGGATTACCGGAAGTAGTAGAACCATTTGCCCATTGCAAGATTCCTTTTGTATTTTGAGTTGTATTGCTTGGATTGATAAATGTTTCAATGGTAAATTCATTTAAAGTAGTGCCATTTACATTTGTTATAACATAATCATTTGTACCATCAAAAGATAATGCGTTGTTATTTCCACTTGCATTAATTGAAGATTGAATTCCCGGGATAAAACCGTTAACAAAATTTGAATTAGAACCTGTTAAACTAAAACCAGAAAAAGTACCATTTGTAACACTATTAGACATGTCTAATAATGATGAAATAGCTGTATTTGTTCCACCAATAACACCTTGATTAAAATCGTAATATGCTAATAAATTTGTTTCATTACCAGCTAATTCTGAATACATTCCATTAGTAATATCTGCATTTGTTTTTTCTGTATTCCATACTTTCAAATTATCGATGGCACCTGCAAAAGGCCCATCTAATGTACCTACTAACTTACCACCAATACCTCTGATTGCAGTATTATTTCCCGTCACGTTCATTGTATTAGTAGATGCATCAAGTATGCCATTTATATACATTTTTACAACACCTGAACTACTTCTTGTAACAGCTAAATGTGTCCATTTATTAAGAGGTACTAATGTAGTAGAATTTAATCCTGAAGACCAACTAGTCCCATTTCCGAAATTAGCATGTAACTTATTATCACTTGTGATTGAAAATGATTGAACTAAATCTTTTGTGAAAATTTCAGAATAAGGATTTGATGATCCTTTCCAATATACCCAAGCTTCGGTTGTATATGATAAGGTTGCAATATCAAAAGCATCCCCTAAATTAACATAATCATCTACCCCATCAAACATTAATGCATTATCAGTATTGACAGTTGCCGTAATAGTCTTTGAAATAGCACCAGTAGATGCAACTGTGAAGTTGCCATTTGATGCAGTTGTTGCCGTATTGATTAATCTAGCATAAACATTTGTCGTAGCTAAAGTGCCAGCACTTGGAGTTAATGATAAAGTAGCACTATATGTACCGGCAGAAGCATTTGAAACCTCAAAACCTGTAGGCGCAGTAACAACTACATTCGCACCTAAATTTGTTCCTGCAACAGTAAATGTTTGTGCAGAAATAGTACATCCCGAACAAGAAGTAAATGTTTTTAAGGAGCCAGTTGTAATTGTAGGAGCTAATACTGTCAGAACATAGGTAACTACTTTATTACAAATTGTATAACTCATTGTTGCAGTTCCTGCTGCAACGCCTGTTACTAACCCTGTAGTAGTGTTAATACTTGCTATATTTGTATTTGAACTAGACCAAACACCACCTAAAAGTCCATTAGACAAAGCCAAAGTTCCCCCTGCTAAAACTGTGTTTGCATTACCTACTGCAGTTATATCTGGAATAGATCCTGATACAAAATTTGAAGTTGACCCTGTTTTAGCAAAATTGTTTAATGTAGCAGAAATTCCATTTGAGGTTCTATCTTCAATGACCGATATAGAAGAGTTAGTTCCACCATCAGTCCCTAGGTTGAAATTATAATATGCCACCAAACCGGTTTCATTAGAATTTCCATCTCCTACTAATTCTGATAAATAAGAATTTGCAATTTGACTAGCTGTTCTTCCTACATTCCATATTCTTACTTCATCCATCATGCCATTTAAAAGTGAATGTATAGATGAAGATCCTCCTATTTCTAAGGGCGCAGTTGAAGAATTAGGTGTTCCAGAATAAGCAATTGAAGAAGCAACTTGATTCCCATTAATGTAAATTTTAACATTACTTCCAGTTTTAGCAACTGCAATATGACACCATTTACCAACAGGAATGATAGAGGCATTTGTTACTAAATTATTTATAGATGAATTAGTATTATATTGTTGCCACAATAATGAACCATCGCTATATAACCAAAGACCATAAGTCCTTTCGGCTGGACTACCCTTTCCAATCAAACGAACATAGTCAGTCGGCATTTGATTCAAGCGAATCCAAGTCTCAACGGTTATGTCGCCTGTAATATTTAAAGAAGAAATATTACTTGCACTTGAAATTATATCATCTACACCATCAAAATTTAATGCATTATCTGTATTTGTAGTAACTGTGATTGTTTTTGCTGTCGCTCCAGTAGAAGTTACTGAAATAACACCTGAAGAAGCTGTTAAAGCATTATTTGTCAACTTCGCATAAACAGTTGTTGTTGTAACTGTACCAGATGTTGGCGCTATATTAATACTTGTAGCAAATCCACTATTTACATTTGTAGAAACTTGAAATCCTGTTGGCGCAGTGACTACTATGTTATTAGTTGATAAATTGGTTCCTGAAACTGAAAAACTTTGAGTTGCAACTGAGCAACCAGAACATGTGGAAAATGTTTTCAAATTACCATTTACTGTTAATGATGGCCCAGGCAAAATGGTACCAATACCATAAGCTCCATCACTATTCAAAACATTACTACCAGTTACAGTACCAGTATTTAAATTAAAAGTATTACTAGAAACTGCCCCTCCATTTAAAATAGGCACTCTAATTTGTATACTTGTTGCGTTTTGTGCAATAGAAACAGTTGTAGAAATGTTTACCCAAGTACTACCATTATAATACTCCATGCTATTTGTGTAATCCGTATTCAAGGCAGCCGTAACAGGTAATAAACTAGGAGTAAATGTTGTTATTGCGTTTGCTGCTCTTGATAATGAAATAGTAAATACTGCATAAGAATCAGTATTATTAACAGTTACATCATTTACAGAAATAATTGGAGATGAATTTTGAGTATCAAGTACATCATTTAAAACAGCAGCTATTGGATCTGAGGATGTGCCTACATTGTCGCCGTTAGAGAAAGAACTTTCTTTTGTAGGTATAACTAAAATATAACCCTCACCTGTAACATTTGTATACGTATAATCAGTAGGCATAAAATTGACCGCCATAGTTCTTCCGTTAGCCTTATTTTGTCTAGAAATTACTCCATAAAGGCTAATAAACTGATTCGAGGAATTAGTATATGTAAGTATACCTGCAATATTATTACCTGAAAAACTAACATCAGCAGGATTTGCAGAAGTAAATTTGAAGCCTGAACCTGATATAGAACTTATACCATCTAAAGAACTTGGTTGAATGGTATATGAACTACCAGTTGCTTTATAAATGTCATTAAAATAAAGCTTTGCAGCTTGAGTCGAAGTGAATGTTAAAAAAGCAATTAATAAAAAAGTTAATTTAATAAAACAAACCTTTGATCGAAAATTCATATAAAAATATTTATAATATATAGTATAAGGCGCGTGTGCGCGAATTTAGTCGAATTAACTCTTAGAACAATTTCTAATAATACGATGACGTATAGAAAAATGTATTATATAATAATATTAGTAATATGAGACAAGAAATAACCAATTAAATAATTGATTATCAATAAAAAATAAAATTGTTTGTGAACAAATTATGGATAAAAAAAGCCCGTTCTGTTTAACAGAACGGGCTTTAATATTCAACCTTTAAAGGTAAATCTTACTTTACTTCTTCAAATTGTGCGTCTTCTACTGTATCATTTGAAGCTTGCGCACCTGATTGAGCGCCTGCATCTGGTCCAGCTGCAGCACCACCTTCTTGTTGTGCTTTGTAAATATCTTCACTAGCAGCTGTCCAAGCAGCGTTCATTGCTTCTAAAGCAGCGTTTACTTGAGTGATATCTTGCGCTTGATGAGCAACTTTTAAAGTTTCTAAAGCAGACTCGATCGGTGCTTTCTTATCAGCAGGGATCTTATCACCAAACTCTTTTAATTGTTTCTCAGTTTGAAAGATTAAGCTATCCGCTTCGTTCAACTTCTCTACTCTTTCCTTTTCTATTTTATCAGAAGCTTCATTTGCTTTTGCTTCGGCTTTCATCTTTTCGATTTCTTCCTTCGTCAAACCACTACCCGCTTCGATTCTGATTTTTTGTTCTTTACCAGTTCCTTTGTCCTTAGCGCTAACGTTTAATATACCGTTCGCATCAATATCAAAAGTAACTTCGATCTGAGGAACGCCTCTTGGTGCTGGTGGAATGCCATCTAAATTAAACATTCCTAAGCTTTTATTTTGAGCAGCCATTGGACGCTCTCCTTGAATTACATGGATCTGAACACCAGGTTGGTTATCACTCGCTGTTGAATAGATTTCTGTTTTCTTAGTTGGAATAGTTGTGTTAGATGCAATCATGGTTGTCATTACACCACCCATCGTTTCAATACCTAAGTTCAAAGGTGTAACGTCTAATAACAATACATCTTTCACATCTCCTGTTAATACACCACCTTGGATACCTGCACCAATTGCAACTACCTCATCTGGGTTTACAGAACGGTTTGGCTTCTTTCCAAAAAACTTCTCTACAATTTCTTGTACTTTAGGAATTCTAGAAGATCCACCTACTAAGATTACTTCATCAATTTGAGATGTCGTGTAACCAGCATCTTTCAATGCAGCTTCACAAGGTTTTAAACAACGTGCAAATAAATCATCTGCAAGAGATTCAAATTTAGCTCTTGTTAATTTTAATACCAAGTGCTTTGGAACACCATCAACCGCTGTGATATATGGTAAGTTGATTTCTGTTTCAGAAGAAGAACTTAATTCTACTTTTGCTTTTTCAGCAGCTTCCTTTAAACGTTGTAAAGCCATTGGATCTTTTCTTAAGTCAATTGCTTCTTGATTTTTAAATTCATCTGCTAAGAAATCCATGATTACTTTATCAAAGTCATCACCACCTAAGTGTGTATCACCATTTGTAGATTTTACTTCGAATACACCGTCCCCTAAATCAAGGACAGAGATATCAAATGTACCACCACCTAAATCGAATACAGCAATTTTTTGCTCAACATTCTTTTTATCTAAACCATAAGCTAATGCAGCTGCAGTTGGTTCGTTCACAATTCTGCGAACGTTCAAACCAGCAATCTCACTTGTTACTTCATTGAAACGACGACCCATAAAACGCTTCACACTTGAAATCGTATTTTCTGGATTCGTGATTGCTTGTCTTTTTGCAGGATCACCTACTTTACGCTCTCCGTTTTTCAAGAAAGCTACTACCGATGGCGTGGTTCTTCTACCCTCGTCATTCGCAATTACTACTGGCTCACCACCTTCCATAACAGATACACAACTATTCGTGGTACCTAAGTCAATTCCTATAATTTTTCCCATAATGATTGATTTTCAATGATTAATTGAAACCTGTAGTTCAATCTTTATGCCATACTGTCCAATGGGGCAAAATGGCATAAATGTCAGTCAAAAGCATAGAAAACAGGCCTGAAATGGCATAAAAAGAATAAAAAATGGGAAGAAAAGGCAGTTGAACTAAGCCTTTGTACTCTTAAATGTGAAGTTCTTTTGGCTCGTATAACTGAAAATTACCACAAAAAAGGTGGTCACAATCTTGGCTAATGTAGCATTCCAACCTAGGGCATCTACGAATAATTTTAAGAAAATATAGTTTAAGAAAATGCATCCTAACACGACCATAAAATATCGGAAAAGCTGTTTGGTCTTTCTAACTGTGGTTTCTTGAAAAACAACGTACCTACTTAAATAAAACCCAATTGGGAATGTCACCGTGAAACTGATCATAAAGGAAGCAATATGTGGGCTTATCGTAAGCCAGCCAATGTGCACATGACTTGTATTTAGTATATAGTTATACGCTACAAAAAACAATAAAATATCCAATACTGTATTGCCTCCCCCGCACGCTGCATACCTAAAGGTTTGCAATGGCATAAACCTCCTAAATAATGGATACACCCCATCGATTAGGTCTAGAATTAATTTGCTAATAAATTCGTGTAGTTTAAACATGTATGCGTAAAGGTAATCTTAATTAATTACTTTTGCATTCGGCAATCCTATTTTATGCAATTGATCCAAAATTTAAAGCAGGCAACTGCGAACGCAATTCAAGAAATTTATCAGGTTCCTATTCAAAGTGAACAGGTATTAGTTAATGCAACTAAGCCAGAGATAGAAGGAGATTATACCATTGTTCTTTTTGCATTTGTAAAACAATTAGGAAAGAGCCCAGATGAATTAGGCAATGCTTTGGGCAAGGCAGTAAAAGATAGTATGCCTGGCATTATTACAGATTTTAATATTGTAAAAGGATTCTTAAACTTTACAATTAGTGATCAATATTGGTTAGAAAATATAAAGGCAGCAGATACAACAAAGTTAATTACGCCAATTTCTAATCCTAGAAAAATAATGGTGGAGTACTCCTCTCCTAATACGAATAAACCTTTGCACCTAGGTCATCTTAGAAATAACTTTTTAGGCTGGAGTATTGCAGAAATATTGAAACTACAAGGAAACGAAGTAGTGAAAACATGTATTGTTAATGACAGAGGTATACATATTTGTAAAAGTATGATTGCTTGGCAATTATTTGCAAATGGTGCAACACCAGAAACAACGAATAAAAAAGGTGATCATTTTGTTGGCGACTATTATGTAAAATACAATGATGCCTACAAAGCAGAAGTAGAACAATTAGTTGCAGGAGGCATGACCAAAGAAGATGCAGAAAAAGAAGCCCCAATACAAAAAGCTGCTCAAGCGATGTTATTGAAATGGGAACAAGGAGATGCTACAACCATTGAACTTTGGAAACGCATGAATGAATGGGTTTACGCCGGGTTCGATGTGACATACAAAAAGATTGGTTCGGATTTTTTCAAAACATACTTTGAAAGTAATACCTACTTATTAGGAAAGGATTTAGTAGATCAAGGATTGGCTAAAAAGGTATTTTATCAAAAAGAAGATAGTTCTGTTTGGATTGACTTGACGGTGGATGGACTAGATGAAAAAATTGTACGCCGAAAAGATGGTACATCTGTATACATCACGCAGGATATTGGCTTAGCAGAATTAAAACAAAAAGAATTTAACACAGACGCAAGTATTTATGTTGTGGGTGATGAACAGAATTATCACTTTAAAGTTTTAAAACTAATTTGTCAAAAACTACAGTTACCTGCTTCGGATGGCATCTACCATTTGAGTTATGGCATGGTTGAATTACCAACAGGTAAGATGAAGAGCAGAGAAGGTACAGTTGTTGATGCAGATGATTTAGTGGATGGCATGATTCAAATTGCGAAAGAAAAAACGGAATCATTGGGCAAGGTGGATGATTTTAGCAAGGAGCAATTAGAAAAATTATATGATACGATTGGATTAGGCGCCTTAAAGTTCTTTTTATTAAGAGTTGATCCTAAGAAAAAAATGATCTTTAACCCAGAGGAAAGTATCGACTTCCATGGTTTTACTGGTCCATTTATCCAATACACCCATGCAAGAATTAAAAGTATTTTAAGGAAGACAGGAACTGCTGTGCAAGAAATTGGCACAGACCTTTTGCCTTTGGAGAAAGCTTTAGCAATGGAATTGGCTAATTTCTCTGCAGTTGTCAATGAAGCAGCTGAATCTTTAGACCCTTCTAAATTGGCTATTTATGCTTTTAATTTAGCTAAATTATTCAATAGCTTTTACGCAGAACTTTCAATAGCTAACGCAGAATCAGAAGCCAAGAAAAATTTAAGAATTCAATTAGGGATGCTGACTGCGGCTACTTTAAAACAAAACATGCAGGTATTAGGTATTGAAGTTCCAGAACAAATGTAAAGTGGACTTCTAGTCTTCAAACCCCCATTCTGTTTTCAATTGCGCTAATTGTTCCGCAGGTAAACTGCATTGGTCATAATGACCTGCGTTTCTTTTTTGACGCATCGCTTCATAGATAGTCACAGCACAAGCAACAGATATATTTAAACTTTGAATGATACCCATCTGAGGTATGATAAAATTACCATCCGCTAGTGCTCTTAATTGATCTGATACCCCATCATGTTCATTCCCAAAAACTAGAGCGACCGATTGGGTGAAATCAATTGCATGTAAATCAATGGCATCACTAGACAAATGTGTTGTCAATATTGTTTTAAATTTTTGGCGAACATCAGTAACACATTTTTGTACATCGTCATATTCATGTATTGTAAGCCATTTGATGGCACTACTACTACTCTTATAACCAAAATGCTTATACCTAGGCAACTCAGTACTTAAAACATATACCTCCTGTATCCCAACAGCATCGCAAGTTCTTAATACTGCAGAGATATTGTGTGGATCCTGCACGTTTTCCATAATCACCGTCAAATTAGATTGACGTTGGTGTAATACTTTTAATAATTTATCTGTACGCTCTGGTGTCATTTACTTTAATTAAAACTATGCATGATTGGATTTGTCAAAAGGCATCCTAAAAGCAACACCTAAACCTGGATACGTCAAGGGCTCAATCATTCCATTTTGATTATTAAAACTATAATTCAAGCCTATCCCATTTAATTGTGTCATTAGCAATGGGCCATCCATATCTACATAATCTAATTGTGGTAAAAATTGAGCGATAGCAGCAGAACCAATCACAGATTCATTCATACTACCCATCATTACCTTTAGTCCTAGAGATTTTGCTTCTGTGATCATTCTCAATGCAGGTGTCAATCCACTACATTTTGTCAATTTGATATTGATGCCATGAAAGTAATTGGCACAGGTAGCTACATCTTTTTCAAAAACACAACTTTCATCTGCAAATAAGGGCAAACTTGATTGCTTTTTTAATTGCTCCATCCCTTCCCAATTGTCTTTAGCCAATGGCTGTTCTACTAATTCAACACCAAGCTTTGCTAAAGCAGGAATTTTAATCAAAGCTTCTTCGGTTGACCAACCTGCATTGGCATCTACTCGGATTGGCTTGTCTGTATGTTTTCTTAAGGCTGTGATCATTTCAATATCATAATCCGTTCCAACTTTTACTTTATAAATTGGCCAAGGATGTGCTTCCATTTTTTGCACCATCTTTTCGATTGGATCAATGCCCAATGTATAATCACAGATTGGTGGCACTACGTCTCCCGTTGTGTTCCATGATGTATTCCATAATTGATGTAAAGGTTGTTTTTTCATTTGACCCCATAAATCCCATCCAGCCATATCTAAGGCACAAACTAAAAATGGATCATTTGGAAAAAGATGATGTAAAAAATGCCAAAATCTTTCGGGATCAATTAAAGCAAATTTTTCAATTAATTTTCTTTGCTTTTCTAACTGTTCCATCATAGACTCCACAGTCACATTATAATATACGATGGCTGGCGCTTCTCCAAAACCAGACCAATTGCCCAAAGACAACCTAACCATCAAACTATGCTGGTGTGTTTTTGTTCTTCCATTTGAAATAGTGAATGGATATTCAAAAGGTAAACTTTGTTCCCAAAAATCTAATTGCACAAATAATTAATTTAAAAATTCAAATTTATCGACCACTTGATTTGATCAAATGAAACCATTCTTGGTTAAACGAATCAGATGCAATTAATTGCTCTAAACTCAAATGCATTCTATACCTCCAATAGTGTTTTGGATTAGCTGGAACATTAATACGCTCTCCATTTGGATCAGCTCTGCGAATCGATTCATCTATCCCCATAAAATCTTGTAATTGGAAAATAGCCCACATAGCAGGAGAATATAAATGTTGCAATAAGATGGCTTTGTTAATCCATCCATCACAATAAATAGGCGCATCACCCCATTGTCCAATTTCTTGATTATAGAATTGTTGTGTATTTGCCCTATCCTCTTCCCACCAACCTCTTATTGTACTTGTGTCATGGGATGACGGGGTTACAACACTTAAATAAGGTGCATCATTAGGATGAAAGAATTTCTTGTGCGTTGCTTTAGGCATACGTTGAACCTCTAAACTCAACATACCTAATTGATACATTACATTCGGTACACAAGAAGGTACCAAACCAAGATCTTCCCCGCAAATCAACATATTTGTAGAACGCTTTAACATGGGCAATTTTTTCATTGCTTCTTTTTCCCAAGCAGCATCTTGTCGCTTAAAGAAATAGTCTACATATAATTCGTTCAATAAGAATTTAGTTCTTTCATCTAATTGTTGGAATGAACTTGTGTGTCCAATATTAAATCTAAAATGATATTCTTGTGGCTTGTCCCCATCAATCAAAATGACATTCGCAATTAAATTATATAAACCTTGCTTTAGTTTATGATTTGTCTCATTTTGTTCTTGAGACGCAAAATAAGTTTCTACTGCTCTTTGAGTATTAAAGGCAGGCAACAATGCGTAATGCCCGTCCCCTATTGATTCTAAAAAAGTAGCTTTAACCAATTCATTATCATAGCCAAATTCCTGAAATAAAATTGTTTCATTGATATAAGGCATCGTAAAACGATAATGATCAAAAGCAATTCCTTTAGAACTAAACTCATTAATACCAACAGGAATTGATGGTACAAAATGTCCCAAGATACCTTCTACTGCATGCATTGGAATACTCCAGATTCTAAAAAATCCTAAAATATGGTCAATTCTAAATGCATCAAAATAGTATTTCATTTGGTCAAACCTAGATTTCCACCAAGCGAAATCATCTGCAGCCATCACCTCCCAGTTATACGTTGGGAAACCCCAGTTCTGCCCTGCAACAGCAAAGTCATCTGGTGGCGCACCCGCCTGCATATTCATATGAAACAAATTAGGGTGTTGCCATGCATCAGCACCAAATCGATACACCCCAATTGGAATATCCCCTTTTAAAACAACTCCTTGTGCATGTGCATATTCAGTAGCAGACTTTAATTGCAAGTGCAAATGGTACTGTACAAAATAGAAAAATGCAATATCTACATAGGTCTTAGATTTAGGATCTGCTAATTTTGCAATTTCAGATGTCTTGTATTGTGCATACTTAGGCCATGTATTGAAATCAACTGTGCCATTCAAATCTCTTAGGTAAGAAAAAACACTATAAGGCACTAACCAATCTTGGTTGGCCTCGAAAAATTCAGTGAAAGCTTTAGAGGCTAAATCTCTTTTACCATTTTCTGCATATACAGCTCTTAAAGCTTCCCATTTAACTGCTAAGACCTGATCATAATCCATATCTGGCAATTCATTCAGTGCTGTTTGCTTTGAGATTGCCTTTTCAATTAATTTATCTTGCCCTTTGTCTATTATTTCTGAAAGACGCATATACATTGGATGCAATGCAAATGCTGATATAGCTGCATAAGGATATGAGTCCATCCAGCTATGTGTTGCAGTGGTATCATTAATAGGTAATAGCTGAATTAATTTCAACCCTATTTTTTTTGCCCAATCCGCCAATAATTTAATATCTGCAAATTCTCCAACCCCTAAACTCTTTTCAGATTTCAATGAGAATACAGGAATGGCAACACCAGTTCCCTTCCATTTAGTATTTTCAATTTGAGCAAAACCATCTTGAGCAAGTACTATTTTATTTAACCCGACTGGCTCATACAATACCCTATTGTTTCCTCCTTCAAAAGAAACAAAAGTTTTTTGTTCGTTATCGTAGATACCATATTTATAAACAAAAGGGAAATTTGATTTACTTAGATTCAAAGCAATCTCAAAATAAGGTTGCCCTTTGATTTTTTGTAAAGGCATCGCTTTAGAAGCATCCCAACCACCAATTTCTTTTGCCTCACCAATGATACATATACTTTGATTCGGCAATAATAAAGGTGCTTTTACTCTAAAAATATGTGTTGTATTTTTTAGAGGTTTAGTTGTTGAAGTATTTTCTGATCCTTTTAATAAAACATTAGAAAATGGCGCTGTATAAAAAGCATTTTCTGTATAACCTGTAAAGTTCCAAGCATCAATTAAAACTAATTCTTTGGAATCTATTTGATCCACTGAAATGGTTTTATCCGATCCCCAATCAAAACTTCTTGTACCATCTGCATTTTGGATAAAATAACTATAATTTAAACTACCTTCTTTCAATAAGCCTTTTGTTTCTAAATGTAATATCCAATAATCGTCATTTAAGTAGACCATCGGAACAGCTTCGTCAATTTTGCCATTCCCCAATAATGGATGGTTACCAGTAATGAATATAGCTTGGCCGAAACTCGTCTTATACCTTATATGAAAATTCAGTTTTTCAATCATAATCAATCTTTTTTCGAATGGCAATAAAGATAATTACAAATTCAATGAAATAGGCTTTAGTAATCAAATTATTGTATCTTGCTAGCGACCAAGAAAGGGATCAATGGACAAAATTATTATCTATACAGACGGCTCCGCAAGAGGCAACCCAGGGCCAGGTGGTTTTGGAGCTATTTTGATCTGGGGAGATAAGGTCAAAGAAATCTCAGAAGCATATAGACATACGACCAATAATAGAATGGAGCTATTGGCTGTAATCAAGGCAATAAGCATCTTGAAAACAAATAAATTACCCATCCTTATTTATACAGATAGTAAATACGTGGTTGAATCTGTCGAGAAAAAATGGCTTGACAATTGGATAAAAACGGACTTTAAAGGTGGTAAAAAGAATAAGGATTTATGGACAGCTTATTACGAACTATCTAGAACATACAAAGTCAAGTTTCATTGGGTAAAAGGTCATGCAGATAACCCATATAACAATCGTTGCGATGTCATGGCAACTGAAGCAGCAGATGCTGGGCCTTGGCAAATTGACGATTTCTATGAATCAATTGATCCTAAAAAATAACGATATACAAAACTAAAAAGGCCTTAATTCAAACTGAACTAAGGCCTTTTTATATACAATAAGCTCGATTAACTTCTAAGTTTGATTGCTTTAAGCTTTGGTTGAACTAATTTAAAACCACCAAACAAAACAGCACCAAATACCAATGTTCCAGCAACACTATAACCATAGAATGGCAACCCGTCTGCCATTGTTTGCATTAAACCTGATGCAGTCATAGGTCTCTTGTAACCTCCAAAACTAGCCCAAACCATAAAGTTAGAAACAAAGAAATAAACAGTTGGTGCTGCAATAAAATTGCCAACAAATTTAGATACTTGATTTGTTTGTAATCCAAATCCAAAAATTGACATGGCAGCAATCAATAGATAATTTTGCCATTGTCCTTCATAAAATCCTTCAATAGAACTTAAATTATTTAAGTATAACACTTGATATAAAACGTCTGATAAAAACATAGATACCAATGGCATTAAAAAGGCATAATGCTTATTTTTTACAAATAAAGAACCGCTAAATAATGCGATTGCAATTTGAGGTGCAAATCCAAAAGGTCTTCCTGGCAATACTCTATATAACGCACTTGTTGCAATCATTATAATTAATGCAATCACTATTTCTTTGTTCAGTTTCATCAGTTGCTTTTTATTAATTTCTTTGAATAAAACAAATATACAATTTTGGCTTGTTTTAAAAAGGAATCATTTTCCTCAAATGTGTATAAATTGACTAAGGAACGAAGGATTTGAATAAAACAGCCATCTCATCCCCAGTTTGAATGATCGTATAATGCTCTCCAGCCTTTACTGCGGCTAATTCTCCTGCCTTTAATTCAATATTATTTACAATCGCAGAACCTTGCATCAATAAAAACATTTCAAAAGAACCAGTTTGGTTTGTGTAAGTATTACCCTTTGTTAAGGCTATTTTAGTTAAACCGAAATCTGGCACTGGACAAGGGAAATTGGTTTCAAATGGCCCCAAATTATCCCCTTTTAATAGGTTAGGAATGGTAGGTTCAAATTTAACATGTTGAATTAGCTCTTCAATATCAATATGTTTTGGTGTTAACCCCCCTCTTAAAACATTATCACTATTTGCCATTAACTCAATATTCTGACCTACCAAATAAGCATGTAATAATCCTGCTCCTTAAGACACGCCACTATATTTTGGAACATAAACGATATTCAAAATGTAGATAGATA